>NZ_JFWX01000036.1:0-44438 GCF_000588095.1 Acinetobacter sp. 1130196
GCTGAGTTCTCCCCAATCCATTCAAATTTAAGACACAACTTGGGTGCGAGGTCTACCTAATTCCGTAAATCTATTCAGAACTGCCACACGCGCATGAATTTCATTGACCTGACTTTGAAAATGTCTTGCCGTCAGCCTATCACCTAATAATTTGATGCAATGCATCTTGGTTTCCACCAAACTACGACGGTGATAACCCGACCATTTTTTCCATAGGGTTCTGCCTAAATGTTTAACCGTTTGAAGTAACTCATTTCGTTCTATTGAACTTATTTTAGAATCTTTCCAGGGCTTGGCATTCTTTCTGGGTGGAATTACTGCATGTGCTTGACGATCTGAAATCACTTTTCTGCAGCACTTCGTGTCGTACGCGCCATCGGTATAGACAGAATCTATTCGCTCATCTAGTGGAATTTGATCCAGTAAATCACCTAGTACTTGTGAATCACTGACATTATTTGTAGTAAGCTGAACGGCACGTATTTGCAGTGTTTCAGCATCTATACCAATATGCAGTTTACGCCATTGCCGACGGTATTCAGGCTGATGTTTTTTACGCTTCCATTCGCCTTCACCTAAAAACTTTAAACCCGTAGAGTCGACAAGTAGGTGTAACCCATCATGACTTTTCTGATAGCTTATCGCAATATCAATATGCTTTTGTCGTCTACAAAGGGTGGAGTAATCTGGTGCTGTCCAATTCAAGCCACAGAGTTTAATCAGGCTTTGAACAAAGCCAGTAACCATACGTAAAGAAAGACGGAATAGAGATTTGATCATTAAACAGCATTGAATCGCTGTATCGGAATAAGTTTGATTTCGTCCTTGCTTGCCTTGTGGTTGTGCATACCATTGCGTCTTAGGATCAAACCAGATTGAAATATTTCCTCGCTTGATTAAAGCTTGGTTATACGAGGACCAATTGGTTGTACGATAGATTTTAGGTGTAGGCTTCTTCATCTGGAAATTATATTACTGAAGAAGCCTTCAAGAATAGCTTTGTGCAACAAAGCCTCTTAAAATTATTACGCCACAACTTTTAGAAAATTAAATATCCTCTATTCAATTTAATCTTAAATATAATCATTTACTATTGATATATGCTCTTACAGCTAACAATTCCCTACTTGTAGTTTAAGCTGCTTCTTGGCAAGGTATGTGCCAGTAAAACATTAGGAATTTGTTCACATATGGCGAGTCCAGCACAAATCATTCGACATAAATTTCTCAATACATTCTTTTCACGCCATTCACTCTGGTTCTTGTGTATTTTTACGGCACTTAGTATCACGTGGTTTAGAACCGTATATACGCCTCATAGTATCTATTATTTTATTTCAGATACTCTACTCAATGGTTTATGGGTCGTTACTGGTGCATTAAGCTTATTGGGTTTATATGACGTCTTACAAAATAGACACTCTATCTTGAGAAATTACCCAATTATGGGTCATTTTCGTTTTTTATTTGAAGATATACGTCCAGAAATTCGCCAATACTTTATTGAAGCCGATCAAGATGCTCTACCTTTCTCGCGTATGCAAAGAAGCTTAGTTTATCAACGTGCAAAAAATGAAAATGCCGATAAACCTTTCGGGTCAATCATAGATGTCTATCAACAAGATTATCGCTTTATTGTTCACTCAATTAGTCCATGCCCACCAGCAGATCCTAAGAGTTTTCGTATTCAAATTGGTAATGCACAATGCCTTCAACCCTATAGTGCATCTATTATGAATATCTCTGCCATGAGCTTTGGTAGTTTAAGTGCAAATGCAATTCGTGCATTAAATAAAGGTGCACAGTTGGGGGGGTTTTATCATGACACTGGTGAAGGAAGTCTCAGCCCTTATCATTTAGAAAATGGTGGTGATATTGTTTGGCAAATTGCCAGTGGCTATTTTGGTTGTCGAACTTTAGATGGAAAATTTGACGAACAAAAGTTTGCTAAACAGTCTCAATTGCCACAAATCAAAATGATTGAGTTAAAGCTTTCACAAGGTGCTAAACCCGGGCATGGCGGTATTTTACCTAAGCATAAAATTACTGCTGAAATTGCCGAAATTCGTGGTGTTTCACGTGATCATGACTGTATTTCACCAGCAAAACATTCTAGCTTCTCTACACCAATTGAAATGATGCACTTTTTGCAAAAGTTACGCACTTTATCTGGCGGCAAACCTGTTGGTTTTAAACTATGTATTGGGCAACCTTGGCAGTTTATGAGTATTGTAAAAGCAATGCTTGAAACAAAAATTGTGCCTGATTTTATTGTGGTAGACGGTTCTGAAGGTGGTACTGGTGCAGCACCAATTGAGTTTAGTGACTATATTGGTACTCCCTTACGTGAAGGCTTACGTTTTGTACACAACACGCTTGTAGGTGCTGGACTAAGAGACCAAGTTAAAATTGGTGCAAGCGGTAAAATTATTAGCGCATTTGATATTGCTAGTACTTTTGCATTAGGTGCAGATTGGGTTAACTCAGCACGCGGTTTTATGTTTGCAGTTGGGTGTATTCAAGCGCAAAGTTGTCATACCAACCAATGTCCTGTAGGTGTAGCAACTCAAGATAAAGACCGTCAAAAAGCACTACATGTACCCACTAAAGCAGAGCGCGTGTTTAATTTCCATAAAAATACATTACATGCCTTATCAGAAATGATTGCTGCTGCTGGTTTACGCCATCCTTCAGATATTAAAGCTCATCATTTGGCTCAGCGTGTAAATGACCGTGAAATCAAGAACTATGCTCAATTGCATTTCTTCTTGAAAGAAGGAGAACTTTTACAATCTGAACTAAAAAATGATGATGATAATTTCTATTACCGTATGTGGAATATGGCCGATGCCAATCATTTTTAATTTAAATTAGATTGATTATTTGGGCATCATCTTTATTGTGATGCCCTTCTATTTTCTAACTTATTATGTGATTTTTATTTAAATAAAATTCTGTTATTAATTTGTCTTTGCTATATTTTTCACCTACTATAAAAGTATAAATAATATACACACTTTAATTTTATTAAATAAATATCCTCAAATTGTTATAACAAGAAGGTGTTCACTCATGTTAAAAAAAACATTCATTCCCACTTTTATTGCTCTTGCTGTTGGTTTAAGTAGCTATGCAGCCGCTTGTACACGTGCGGTATATTTAGGCAATGACCAACATGTTATTACAGCCCGCTCAATGGACTGGAAGGTTGATACAGGCACAAATTTATGGATTTTGCCGAGTGGTGTTGCCCGTGATGGGAGTGCAGGACCAAATTCAATAAAATGGACGTCTAAATATGGCAGCGTTATTGCTACAGGTTATGAAGTTGCTACAACCGATGGAATGAATGAGGTTGGTTTAGTCGCTAATGTCTTATGGTTAGTCGAATCTCAATATCCAGATGTAAAAAAATCTAATAAACCATTATTAAGTATTGCAGCTTGGGCGCAGTATCTACTCGACAATTTTGCAACCGTTGATGAAGCCGTTAAAGCTCTTGAAAAAGAACCCTATACAATCGTGACAGATAGCGTTCCGGGCGAATCAAGACTCACAACACTCCATTTGTCTATTTCCGATAAAACAGGTGATAGTGCAATCATTGAATATATCGGCGGAAAACAAGTGATTCATCACAGCCGAAGTTATCAAATTATGACTAATTCCCCTACATTTGATAAACAGCTTGCACTTGCGGAATATTGGAAACAAATCGGCGGCACCGTTATGCTACCAGGTACTAACCGTGCTTCTGACCGTTTTGCACGAGCATCATTTTATATTAATGCAATTCCAAAAACTGATGATATGAAACAAGCTCAGGCTTCTGTATTTAGTGTCATTCGGAATGCCTCTGTTCCATATGGATTGAATACACAAGAAGAGCCTAATATTTCATCGACTCGCTGGAGAACTGTTGCAGACCATAAACAGATGCTTTATTTTTTTGAATCAGCCTTATCACCAAATGTATTTTGGGTCGACTTGAAGAAAATAAATTTTAAAGATGGTAAAACGCGTAGACTGGATCTCGGTCCCGAGCAAAGCCATATCTATGCTGGAGATGCGACTTCTGACTTTAAAATTGCAAAACCATTTGCTTTTTTAAGCCCCAAAACTCTTTAATGAAGGGTAAAATTTATCATCTCTAAGATAAATAATATTAAACGTGCTTTCTTGGAATTACATTATGAAAAAAGCCCTATTTTTATTAGGTACTTGTTTACTTACAGCAGCTTGTAGTACGACTTCGTATAAGTCTAATACCACGACAACAACATCTGAGGTAAAGACAGCGGGTCAGCTTAATTGCTTACCTACAGAACTTTGTCCAAGCTTACTCGTTAAATGGAATGAACAACAGAAAAACCAAGTCCGCGTAGATGTACATTTAAGTAGTAGTTATAACTTCTATGATATTAATTCATTAGTATTTGATATTGACGGGAAACAATTTAGTTATAAACCAGCTCAAGCTACTGAGAAAACAAATGTCAGTCGCCTTGTTCCTAAGCACTCGACGACATACTTTATTATTCCAAGTCAATTCTTACAGGAATTTAAAAACGCGAAAAACATTAATGTTTTAGTTAAAACTGATAAAGGTATTATTGAGCGAAATATGTATTCACCGCAAAAGCAATCTTCAGTGTATAAAAATTTCGTTGAGCTTTATCAAAGCTTAAAATAATCATCTGATTTGATTAACTGATGCACTCAATCTATTGACTAGAGTGAGTGCATTAATTTTTTAATAATAAAAATGCTTTGGCTTAGCATGTAAAAAGGCTGGAATTAAACCAGTTAAAGCTGCACGTATATCTGCACGTTCATTAATTAATTGATGAGACCCCTCTTCAAGCATTAACAAGGTTTGAAGTCTAAACTTCCGTCGAATGAACTCAATGTTATAGCGCCAGTCTACCGTTTGGTCTAATGCCCCTTGTGCTAACCAAACAGGAATACGACAAGCTGGACGCTCTTCCATTTCTTGCATCCATTTTGACATTGCTAAAATCCAGTCCATCCCCATCATGCGTGGTTGTAATGGATCTTTTAAACGAACAAAACGTAAAAATTCAGGATTATGATTGTTACGTCTAAAGTGTCTTGGTACTTGGCGTTTAATACGACGAATAATGCCCAGTCCCACTGGATTATGCCACCATGCTGTTTTAGCTGGTCGAATTAAAGGTGAAAGTAGCAAAACTCTATCAACAATTGGATCTTGTCTTTTTTCAGCATACTCGAGCAAGTGATGCATCCAGATTGCTCCACCCGTGCTTTGGCCGATACCCACCCACGGTTTTGGTAACTGATCTGCATGTTTGACATACTGATAAACCGCCATTAGAACTTGCTGGTAATGATCAAAATTTTGAATACTTGCAGGTGAACCATTACTTAAACCATGACCAGGTAAATCATAAGTAATTACACTGAAGCCTTGTTCAAGAATTTCACGGATAATAGGTTGATAAATCCCACTATGTTCAAGATAGCCATGCAACAAACATACAGTCCCCTGTACTTTGTCTAATTTAGGCTTAAAAACTTGGACATGCAGACGAAATAAAGGCATTTGAACATAGCCTTGCCAATGGTCACAGTCGAGTAAATGCAAACCGTATAATTTGCGGTATGCTAAAAGTTCACGAGAAGGCTCTTCTAATGTATTTAAATTGAGTGGACTTAAAACTTGTGGAGTGAGATCACGGTTAGGTACCGGTAAATCTAATTGTTTTAATACGGCAGGATTGAGAAATGGAATCTCAGACATTAAGGCACCTCTCGACAATCACTTGAACCAAATAACATGTCACGAATTGTCGCAAGTAATTCATAATTTGCACGACGACTATGATCGTAGTTTTGTATACTCGGTTGCCAACGTGTAAGCGGTGTTGGCATAGGGGCAATAACTGGAATCGTTTCGATACCATTCAGAGCAAATAAACGGCGCGTACGCGGCATATGATATTCATCTGTAACTAACATTACTGTAGGTGCACCGCCTTTCTTTTGAAGCAGTAATGAACTAAAACGAGTATTTTCACAAGTATTCATACTTTTTTGTTCTAATAATTTTGCATCGACACCACGTTTTTTTAACCATGCTTGCATATATGGTGCTTCAACACCACTTAATACAATTGGTAGATGGTTTTGCTTTTCAACTTCTAACGTTTTCTCTAGTCTTAAGCGGGTATAACTATTAACTACAATATCTTTGCCATTTTTATCTAAAGTTAAACCGCCACCTAGTACTACAATAGCATACGGTTCTGTTAACTTTTTAGGTTGAGTTGGCAAAGGATTTTTACGGACATATTCAACTTTTTGCTCAGGCTCACTTACCGCTTTTTGATGTTCAGGTACTACGGGTTTTCTTGCTAAAAACTCGGTATATTGTTCAGTAAGAGCTTTGTTTTCAGAACTGTTAATAAAAAGCGCTTCATCTATAGGGCTACTTGTTTCATCAGCTGCATCAATTTCTGAGTTTTTCGCGACTAATGGAACACTTATAGCTGAAGTTTCTTCCTCTTCTTCCATCTCTTGTTCTTTTTCTTCTAAAAGAATAATTTGCTGCAAAGCTTTATAGTTTTCTTGCATGTAGCCCAAGTCTGCTGTCTTTTTTTCACGTATAGCATCTTCGGTAAGCTTTAAATAAGCCTGACGAGCAATCCATAAGTTTGAACCAGGCTCTAAGTTATCATGTTCACTTAATGCAGCTTTTCGCTGGCTTTCCGCTGCCACTTCATTCACATCTACTGGAACAAAATAGTTAAGTCCAGCTACAATAAGTTTTGAATAAAATGGCGAATATAGAAAAACCACGAAACAGCCCAATAGTACAAATAGTACAGTAACTACTTGTACAAAACGTACCATCAAGTGTACTTTTGGCATAGAACTATTCCGTATGATTTTCAATTAAACCTAAACTGTTATAAAGCACAGGTTCTGGTTCTAACATAACATGGAAACGCTGATCAACATCGTGTTGTACAGCTTGATAAGTTTTCTTTACATCAGCAAGAGATGCATTGGCATAATTCACCAAAACCAAGGCTTGTTTATGAAACATCCCCACCACACCAAGTTGTTTTCCTTTCCAACCTGCTTGATCAATTAACCAACCCGCTGCAATTTTAACGTTACCGTTGGCTTGAGGATAATGTGGAATTGTTGAAAATTGTGTGATTAAGCGTTCAAATTCTTGAGCACTTACAATCGGGTTTTTAAAGAAGCTTCCTACATTTGGATATTCTTTTGGATCAGGTAATTTACTTTGACGAATACGGATGACCTGATTTTGTAAATTTTCAGCAGTGAGATTGTCTCCAACTGCTTCCTTTAAATCACCATAATTCAACTTTAAATGAGGTTGCTTGAGTAATTTAAAGGTGACATGCGTGATGATATAGCGCGTCGGATCATCTTTAAAAATGCTATGTCTATAAGAAAAATGACAGTCGGCCGCTAAAATTGATTGTGTCTCTCCAAGTTTACGGTCATAGACCTGTACTGACTCAATAAACTCACCAACTTCAACGCCATAGGCACCAATGTTTTGTACTGGTGAAGCACCCACTAAGCCAGGAATAAGGGCTAAATTTTGTAAACCAAACCAGTTCTGCTGTGTACTATATAAAACAAAATCGTGCCAAACCTGTCCTGCACCTACTTTGACTCGAACAAAATTCTGATCTTCAGATAAAACCTCTATACCTTGAATATCAAGGTGAATGACTAATGCATTAATTTGCTGTGGCAGCAACATATTACTACCGCCAGATAAAACAAGTACATTTAGCTCATGCTGTTTAGCAAAATCCAAAGCTTCTTTAATATCTTCAACAGACGTAATCTTAGTATAATGAGAAGCTGTTACATCTAAACTTAAAGTATTGAATGGCTTAAGCTGTACTTGATTTTGAATTTGCATTGTATTGATAAACCTATTCTTAAACTTTCAATTGTTTTTTCAAAACATTAATCCATGCGAGAGTACTCGATTCACATTGGTCAAGTACACGCTCGAAGCCGTCATCACCACCATAGTAAGGATCAGGCAAAGCTTGCTTTGGATATTGGGGATCATGTTCACTCATTAATGCGACTTTTGCTCGAATTCGATGGCTACCAAACTGAAAGATAGCGTTTTGCAATAAATCATGAATATCTTCAAAGTTTTGATGGTCCATTGCCAAAATCAAATCAAACTCTAAAAAATCTTGAGTTGAAAGTTGTCTAGCACGTAAAGATGACAAGTCATAGCCTCTTTTCTTAGCATGCTTTTGGCTACGCTGATCAGGAGCTTTATTTGGGTGATAATTACTCGTTCCAGCCGAATCAACGATTACATTGAGTTGATGCTTATCACAATAATGTCTGAAAACCACTTCAGCGGTGGGAGAACGGCAAATATTTCCTAAACAGACACATAAAACCTTATATTGTGTTTCCATTAGAAATTAGTTCCAAACACTTGAATTACATAGAAATAAACAGGTTACTTGCAAAGTTACTGCAAAATGCTAACAAACTATAAATCTGGCCAAGTCTGTATTGATCCTGATGACCTGTTGCATTTTGTCAAAACTCACTTGTGTTGAAAAGGAAAATAATGTTTATCAATAGATTAAAAGTTGATAAATCAGTCGATAAAGTAGCTAATTTTGTCTTTTTATTTTAAATAGGGGTATCAAAAATATTTTGAGCAAAGCCCGCTCAATTATAAAAGCCCTACTTAAAGGGCTTTGAACAAATCATTTTGCTGAAGTCATTAACTCAATCATTTGTTTTGTTGGACTTAAGCTACCTAATTGCCACTGTTCAGGTGGATATTCATCAATTCTTATCCAAACATGCTCTCGAAAAGTAGGATTACCCTTACCCTCTATTTCTACAAATAAGTCTGTTATCCGTTTAAAAAGTTCGGCCTTACTGTCTTTATCGAGTAAACCTTCTATAGTTTGTATATTTATAAATGGCATAATGCTACCTGAATTAATACTAGGTCTAAATTACAGACTCATCCTAATTGGAGCTTCCTCTAATGTCAAATCAAATTATTCCAGACCATAAATTTCCCGAAGATGTATGTGGAATCTTTAAAATTACTGAAATATTGAGTGACAGATGGACAATCCTCTTATTAAGAGAAGCTTTCTATGGGGTAACAAAATTTAATGATTTTTTAGTAAATACAGGAATATCAAAACAAATTTTATCTAATCGTCTCAAACATCTTATTGAATTAGAAATATTTGAGTTATCTATTTATAAAGAAATAGGTGTACGAGAACGTAAAGAATATTTACTTACCAAAAAAGGTAAAAGCCTAAATATTGTTTTGCTTGCTATGCTTGAATCTGGCGGTAATTTTATTGAAGCAGATCGGGATGTTGTTAAAGTTTTTAAGAAAAATTCAGATGATGAACTCAAATTAAAACTTGTTGATTCATTTGACCAAGTTATAGATTTTAATCATTTGGAACTGAAACTAACTCATCGTAGCCATAAGAAATAAATTTTTGTATGTTCCTCTCTTTTATGTTTAAGCCTAAATGAAAGATATTTATAGATAATATAAAAAAAGCCTACTCTTTCAAGTAGGCTTCCCCTTATGACTTTGCGCTGATCATTAAGGTTTATTGTTGTTTAAGGCAACATCTCAATTTTACAGAAATACTTAACAATTAAAACCCTACCAATAGCTAATAATCATTATTTAATGGAAAAACTCTTCAGTAGTTTTTACCTTAGCAAAAGCATTGTTTAAAACTTGGTTATGATGATCAATTATGTGCTGCGCATCTAAAACCGTAGAATCAGATGTTGTATGGGCATCAGAGATTAAAGTTACTTTGTATCCAAACTCTGAAGCAGCTCTAATAGTCGTATCTATACAATATTCCGTTTTCATCCCACTCACTATAATTTCATCAATATCAAGTTTCTCTAATAGTTCTTTTAAGACAGTATGCTTGAAACTGCTCGGATATGTTTTCTCAATGACAATATCTTTATCTGGATTGCAAGATAACTCTGTTATCAACTGAGTATTTAGGCTATCGGGATCTAAAGGCGTATCTTTTTCGCCGACATGACGGACAAAAATAATTGGCTTGTTATTGGAACGGTGATAATTAATCAGCTTAAGAATATTTGAAAGTACAAATTGATGGTTATATGGCGTCGACTTTGCTTTGAATAGTCCATTTTGCATATCAATGATGAGTAAAACTGATTTTGAGTTATAACTTTGGTCCATAATCTTTCTCTGAAAAAGCCAATAATGAGCAGAGAAAAATAAACCCAGCCATTATTGGCTGGGTTGAGGTATTTTATTAAGTCGCTCTAACAAAAAATCACACGCAGCCTTTTTTAAAGGTCGTGGTGGTGGTATTGATTTTTTTTGGTAAACAGTTCATGAATTAAACTTGCTCATCATTAAAGCGTATTTAAACATAGCATAATTTTTTTTTAAAACACAAAATTTTGTCTTTTAAGTTATTGATCGTTTTAGTCAAACCTTATTTAATACGGGAAAATTATTTATTTTTGAATAATTTATCAGTCATATTTTTATCAATTTTGCTACGATGCCCATTTTGAAAGTATCGATCGACATGACATAGCTTTGTTTTGGTATCACAAAACACACCATTTGAGAATGTAAATGCTGAAGTATCAAAATCGCCTTGAGAGAAAGCTTTATTCGCTTTATAAGGACCTAAATATTTAGCTGTAAGTTTTTTAGAGACGCCTTTTTTGTCCGCACAAATGTATTTATCACAAATGACACCCTTTTGAGGTGAATATACACCAGAGTTAGTTTTCGCCATCGCTGCAGAGCTAAGCATGAAGCAAGTACATCCAATAACACTAAGTAAAGTTTTAGAAATTTTCATTTTTAGAACCGAATAAAATTATAAATTGTTAAGACATTATATAAAATTACTAACCTGCTCGAAAATCTACACAAGGCCACAAATAACAAAAAGCCCACGGTTCAATGGCCTTTTAAATAACTTGTACACCTGTTAAATATTCCTCTTCGAGCACATACAAACAGTGCTCACCTCATACAACCCTCAACATAATTGCCTCAGAACTACTTTATTTTAAAGCGTCTTATGCTAAGTTACTTAAAGATTGAATAGAACCGTTCAACAATAATTTTCAAGAATAAGGAAATAATGTATATGAGCCATTTTCAATTTCAAACTGTTCCAAATATCATCTCTGGCTTAGGCTCTATACAAGAATTACAGAATGTTTTGTCTTCAAAATCTTACCGTAAGTTATTGCTAGTCACAGATGCTGGTATGGTTAAAAACCAATTACACCGTCCCATCCTGCAAATTTTAGATACCCTCAATATTGAATATGTCATTTATGCAGATGTGCAGGCTGATCCGCCAGAACAAGTCGTTTTAGATGCGGCCAATTATGCAAAACAGCAAAATGTAGATGTCATTATTGGTTTTGGAGGTGGTAGCTCTTTGGATGTGGCAAAAGTAATCGCTTTGCTCTCGCATCCTGATCAAACTCAAAGTTTGCAAGAGATGTATGGCGTAAACCAAGTAACCACCACTCGCCTACCACTTATATTGATTCCTACTACTGCGGGCACAGGTTCAGAAGTAACGCCTATCTCAATTGTAACTACTGGCGAGACAACAAAAATGGGGATTGTTTCCCCAGTACTATATGCTGATACAGCAATTCTTGACGCAACTTTTACTCAAAACCTTCCAGCACATATTACCGCTGCAACTGGTATCGATGCTATGGTCCATGCCATTGAGGCATATACTTCTAAACACAAAAAAAATGTTTATACCGATATTTTAGCCAAACATGCACTGAAATTATTGAACCATAATTTACCGAAAGTTCTTAAAGATGGTAATGATTTAGAAGCACGTCAAAACATGCTTTTTGGTTCAATGCTCGCGGGGCAAGCATTTGCAAACTCGCCCGTTGCTGCGGTACATGCTTTAGCTTATCCACTGGGTGGACATTTTCATTTATCGCATGGACATACCAATGCCTTAGTGCTGGTTGAAGTATTAAAATTTAATGCGCCGAATGCAAAAAAATACTATGCGGAACTTATGCAATGGTTAGACCCATATAGCAATGGCAGCACTGATGGCTTGTGTGATCTGTTCATTGACCATATGCAGAACCACTTAGACCATAGTGGCTTGACCTTAAAACTTAGAGATTTGGGGATTGATGAGTCGAGCTTACCTCGGCTTGCTCAAGATGCCATGTTGCAAACTCGCTTACTACAAAATACCCCACGAGACATGACAGAAGCCGCCGCTTTGGCAATTTATCAGGCGATTCATTAATGACTAAACCAGTTTTAAAAAATCGAGATCAATTTAAGTTCTTTTTAGACATTCAAACGCGTTGGGCAGATAACGATATTTACGGTCATGTGAATAATGTAACTTACTATAGTTACTTTGATACAGCAGCCAATGCTTTACTCATTCAAAAAACAGGTTTTGATATTCATGAAGCAAAATCAATTGGGTTAGTGGTTGATTCAGCTTGTAGCTTTTTACAAGAGTTATCATTTCCAGAAATTATTCAAGTAGGTGTTGCGATTGGTAAAATTGGTACGACTTCTCTACGTTATGAATTAGCGATCTTTAAACAAGGTCAAGATCAAGCCTCAGCTCAAGGACATTTTGTGCATGTGTTTGTAGATCGTGAAACGCGTAAGACTGTACCTATTTCTGAGTCAGTTCGTGAAGCTTTAAAAAGTTATTTATTATAAAAAATGGGGCAAAAAGAAAATGATCTGTTCTTTTTTGCCCTCTTCAAACTTACATCATTGCGGGATCACTAAAAGAGTCTTCACCCGTTTCGACTCGACCAGCAAAACGTCGATAATAATATGGATCACTTTGACTAGTTACTTCAAAATCATACCAATGCCCTACATCAGCCAAAGCCCAATGTTGTTTAATAACCTGTCCCACTTTTACGGTAAGTTGTAACGGCGCATCTTGTCGATATGCACAAGGTTTTAGCGTCAATATTGAATCCTTGGTTCCTTCATTCATAAGCTCGACATAAACATCACCATTGGCAATGTCATAACAGACGCGAATTTCAGGTTTAACGCCACTATCAACAATACGTTGAATATCCCCTTTGAAATGACGATGGTAGCCATTTGGACCGAGTACCCATAAGTCGTAACGGCCCAAGTTATCTTTTAAAGCATCCCATTCATCATCTAAAGTTTTATTCGGCTCGACAATGTAACGCTTTGGAATGCGATCCAAGTTGAGCTTGTCATAAACATGAAAAACCACAGCTTGCGTACCTGTATTAGAGAATATTAATTGTACCTTACCGTCCGCTTTACAGCGCGCACTGGTATGCAATTCGTAAGGTAGCGCACGCGACAAACGTATGCCACTTTGCTGAATCGGTAACTTAATATCCGTAGGTACAGGAACAGCGGGCAAGGCTTCTTGATTTTCTCTTAATGTATCTGCCTGCACACGTGTTTGTTTACCATCAAGCTGTGGTAAAGCATCAGCATTTGGTGTTTTAAAGTTAAATGCACTGGTCAAATCACCACACACTGCACGGCGGTATGGACTGATATTCGGTTCTTTTACACCAAAACGTTTTTCTAAGAACATGAGCACAGAAGTATGGTCAAACACTTGCGAGTTTACCCAACCACCACGGCTCCATGGAGAAATCACATATAAAGGAACACGCGGGCCCGGACCATAAACACGTCCATCAGGTGTAGGCTGTGAATGGCTTCCTTCAGGTGCAGCATGATCAAAATATTCATCCTGCATATCAGCATTGCTTAGTGTCGACTTACCTGCGTACTGGCCGTTTTTGAGTCGAGATGGTGCTGATGGGGACGGCATATGGTCAAAATAACCATCATTTTCATCGAAGTTAATAAGTAGTGCTGTTTTACTCCACACCTCTGGTACAGCAGTTAAAGCATCAATAATTTCTTGAATAAACCATGCCCCTTGAACCGGGCTTGAAGGGTCCGGATGTTCACAGTAAATTGATGGCGCATTAATCCAAGAAACTTGAGGTAACTTTCCTTCACGAATGTCTCTTTTAAAAGCGTCAAGATACTCTTCTGGTTTATTGCCCGGTAGCGTATTGGCAATGCCTTTATATAGTGGATTTTTGGCATTATCAGTAGCCGCATCATAGGCTTTATACGGTAGTTTTTGACCCGTATCGGCATACGGTTTATTCGGCTCTCCACCGCTTGAAACGGGATAACCGGATGCAATGTTGGCCTTTCTAAAAGAACGGAACGCACCCAACATATTATCGCCCCATTCATCCGGCATATTTTGATAGCAAATCCAGCTAACACCTGCTTCTTCTAAGCGTTCAGCATAGGTTTTCCATGTATAACCACGATCTGCCGTAGCGGGATTACCATCAATCCAGTCCCATTCATTATTTACAAATGAACGCTTAGTCGCTGTTGCCCCATTGGTACCAGTTAAATGAAAAGATCGGTTCGCATCTGTTCCAGTGTGCATGGAACAATGGTAGGCATCACAAATCGTAAAGGCATTGGCAAGTGCAAACTGATATGGAATTTCTTTTTCTTTAAAATAGCCCATGGATATATCAGTTTTATGGGTTGGCCAGTTCGCCATACGGCCATTGTCCCAAGCCAACTGACTATCATTCCACGTATGCGGCGTACCATCTGCGCGCTGTGCATTATTGGCTGTACCGTCTAAATGAAAAGGCGTTAAAACTTGCCCATTGCGTCTAAGCTGCTCCCAAACCTTACGACCATTTGGCAAAGGAATTGTAAAGCGGTCAGCAAAACCTCGAACGCCTTTTAACGTACCAAAGTAATGATCAAAAGATCGGTTTTCCTGCATCAAAATAATAACGTGCTCAATATCTTGAATGGTGCCCGTTTTATTATTTGCAGGAATTGCTAGAGCCTTTTGAATACTTGATGGGAAAGCCGCCAACGCTGCAGCACCAAAGCCCATATTTAAAGAGTAATTTAAAAATTTACGACGTGTAATCATGATCAAATTCTTTTTATTATTTAAGGTTATGGAGCACAGCGCATTACAGGCTTTTTACCTGTGTCTGGTGTATTCGAATTATCATTTGCAGAGTCGTTACAACCACTCAGTAAGAGTGCACCGATTAGTAAGAAATATGAATATTTAAAGGAAGTTATTCCTGTACATTGCCTTTTCATGACGATATATAGTCCATTTTAAAATCTAAAATGGCTAACATAGAAAAGTACAATGACAGTGGCGTGACCTGAATATTTCAATCCAGTGAAAAATATGAAAATTCTATTATTTCCATATTTTTCACCAAATCAAAACTCAATTGGAATTAAGGCTTTAATTGAATATTTTGTAATTCACCATCAAAAGTCTCTATAAGGCTTTTAATGACAGGTTGTTGCTGTAATAGCTCTGTCGCTCTATGGAAAGCTTTTTCTTTACGAATGCTTTGCATAACATAAGGTGTAGATGTATGAACTGCACCATATTCAACTGTAAACTGTGTATCTGCCCATTGTTGCTTTAAAGCATCAATTAGGCCTTGCTGTAATTGGGTTAACATATTTTCATATTCTTGAGGAATATGGAAAATCGTGTTGCCTCCAATTTCACCAGTCATCACACCATGTTGAGCAAGTTCTTGAACGGCTGGGGAAAGCTGACTATTTCTAAACCAATATTCCCACTTTTCAAGTGTCCACTCGCCTTCTAAAACTTGAGCAGAAAGCTTCAAAATATCCTGAGGCATCAACTGCCCGTTATCAGTTGCACTAGACTCTTTGATAACTGTAGCAGTTTCAACAACCACTTCGGCTTGCACCAATGTTTGCTGCTCAATAACAGGTTCAGAAACCAAATCATGAGTTACAGGTGCATCTTGACCCAGAGAAAATTCAGTATCAGATGTTTCAAACAAACCTTGCGGCTCAGCAGTAAATGTTGGCTCAGGTTCAGTTTGTTTGGCTTGGGTTTCAGCCTGAACATGTACTGCCTTTTGTTCTGGTACTGGAATGAAATCTTCCTCTAGAACACTAATCGTTTCTTGAACAGGTACTGACTCAAGCCCAATCAGCTCATGATGGTTTGGGTCAAATACCATTAAATCCTGATTAGACTGCGGTTCAGGTTCAGGTTCAGGTTCAGGTTCAGGTTCAGGTTCAGGTTCAGGTTCAGGTTCAGGTTCAGGTTCAGGTTCAGGTTCAGGTTCAGGTTCAGGTTCAGGTTCAACCATAGCGGGTTGGCTAATAACTTCAACAGGCTGAACAGTACTTACAGGTGTAATCTCCTGAGCAGTTTGCTGAACTTGTTGATTTAGCCCTACCACTGCTTGCTCATTTTGTTGAACAGGCTCTGAAACTAAAATTTCATTTGGTGCTAAAGGACGGAAAGCCAATAAGCGTAAAATACACATTTCAAAACCTTGCTCTTGCGTTACGGCAAGTTGCAAGTCTGAACGGCCTTTACATGCGATTTGATAGTAAAGCTGCAAATCTTGAGCAGAAATTAACTTAGAAAGTTGAAGAATTTTGGCATTAATTTCTTCACTATACTTTAAGCCAAGCTCTGGTAAATACTGTAATAAAGCTAACTCATGTAATGTTGAAATAAGCTGATCAAGCACTAACGATACATCTAAGGCTTGATATCTAAATTGGAGTAATAACTGACTCACTTTTTCACGTTGGTTTTGATGAACCGCTAAAATCAAATCATAAATGATCGTACGGTCAATCAAGCCAAGCATTTCTTTCACATCTTGGTGATGTATAGAACCCTGGCCATAAGCTATGGCTTGGTCAGTTAATGATAGCGCATCACGCAGTGAACCCTGAGCAGATTCAGCAATTTGCCAAATTGCATCTTGATCAGCAGTAATCTGTTCTTTTTCAAGAATAGCGCCAAGGTGTTTGGTAATTTCATCTACCGCTAAAGGTCGTAAAGTAAATTGTAAACAACGTGAAATAACCGTAATTGGTAGCTTTTGCGGATCAGTCGTTGCAAACAGAAACTTAACGTGTTCTGGTGGTTCTTCTAGTGTTTTTAATAACGCATTAAAAGAATGCGTAGAAAGCATATGTACTTCGTCAATCAGGTAAACTTTAAAACGACCTTGCGTTGGCGCATAAGGAACATTATCTAAAAGTTCACGCGTATCTTCTACTTTTGTTCTTGAAGCAGCATCAATTTCGATTAAGTCAATAAAACGGCCTTCATTTACCGCCTTGCAGGTTGCACAGACTTCACATGGTGTAGCAGTCACACCTGTTTCACAGTTCAAACACTTGGCTAAAATACGGGCGATTGTAGTTTTACCTACACCACGCGTTCCTGTAAATAAATAAGCATGGTGAAGACGACCGTGTTCCAATGCACTACTTAATGCACGAGAAACATGGTTTTGTCCCACTAACTCATTGAAATTACGTGGACGGTATTTTCTAGCAAGTACTTGATACATGTATGCTCCTTGTTACAGGCATAAGCATACTTTGTTTTTAAAAGAGTGTGAACGCATAAAGCTCATATCCGTACAGATAAACTGCGAACTGACTTCTTTTCCCTACCAAAATCATTTATTCCTCTATGGATGATCATGATGTAACTCCTGATCTGTAACACCCTCATCCATAGTTTGTACCAACCCGACACCATCTTTAATTTCAGCTGAATAATTTCCTTTCTCGGTAAAAATTTGCATGATTGTATAGTGGTCTTTTTGACTTTGAGTAATAGTAAAAAAATTCTGGTTCGGATCGCCTTGGTCAAATCTACCAGTCCATCGAACAATATCCTGATCAACAGGTTCGATCTCTACAATTTTCCCTGTACGATTAATGCCATATTCCAACATCTGAAATTTAACAGTGTCCCCGACTTTTTTAAGTTCGATCACATTTGGATCATATTTAATGACCATACCTTTAGCATTTTTAAGCAGGGGAAAATTAGTTTTAGAAGGAAGCTGATCTCTTTCTACTTCATTAAAAACAATTTGTTGCTGAGACAACCTTTCTTTTTCTGACGGACTCAAATTCAGCATATTTTGACGAGCAAATTCATTCTGACGATCTGCAACTTTTGTCTCAGACTCTTGCCGACTTTCTAAAGGCGATGTTAAAGCAGAAGAGCTTTGCTGTGAACAAGCAAACCAAACTAAAACTGCTAACGCCACACAAGCGATAGCAGTTCCTATTAACAACTTATTTTTCTTCATTATTTATAGCTAAAAATAGAGATTAGTTATATAGAGAAATTTTTTGTGCGTTCAGGTTAATCACACTAACCGCATCAATTTTTCCTTCTTCACCCAAACGAACACCATATTTAGGATTGTAAAGGTATGGACTAGAATAAAAATTAATATTATTACCGCCCATTGCGGTACTACCTAAGGGATGAGCAAAACCTGAACCGATATTGGTTGAGCCATTATGATATAGACCAAGATTATGCCCAACTTCATGACGCATGGCTGCAAAAGAACAACCTGCAATATCATTTGCGCCAATCATGTTATATGCAGAAGCATTGATCCAAGCCCAACCACAGCCACCATCGCCCGGCTCATTACCTTGATAATAAACACCGTCTGCCAATACACGTTTCCGCTCATTTTGTACCGTCGTGTCATCTCGTCCAGTCGAGATTGCTTCTTTTAAAGTGGTAGCAGGGATTTTATAAGTTATATAACCCACATCTCTTAAGTAAAAACGTGCATTCGAATTTTCAGCAGTTAAATTTGTTAAATTTACGCCTTCAACCATTCTAAGTTTTGCAGCGCTCTCACCTAAAATTGCATTTACTTCTGGGCTAGAAACTAACAACATATCAATTGTATAACTATCTACTGTCCAGCCTTGAGCAGTGTATATAAAACGGCGGTTTTCACCATTTTTAATTGCAGTAGACAATCCATTAGCCGCATTAATCAAAGTGTCTGCCGATGCATTCGACACAATAACCACCTTATCCCCGACTTGAGCTTGAGCTGGTAGCTGCAAGGTCGGCTGCCAATTTGATGTAGACAGTTTTACTTTTAAAGTGGGCTGAGTCATATTCGGTAAAGTTGCAGGGATTGTTGCCGTTGAATCAATTACCTTTGTTGGTGAAGAGATCAGCTGCCAATATCCTTTGTCGCTTACATACATAAACTCATATTGATCGCCTGTTTTAAGTGTTAAGGTCGCTTGGCTATTAATATTGGTGTTATTAATTTTTGCAGACCAAGTCGCTGTAGACTTGATAATAATTCTATCTCGATCACTTGCAGTGGTAGGCAAAGTGAAATTGGAAACCCAATTTCCATTTCCAAATGCAATTTCGGTAAGGGGACTACTTACCGCGGCTAAAGATATTCCGATTTGCTGAACATTTAGCTTCTGAGGTTTTATATATTCTGGCACCCATTTTCCTAAAGCAGAATAATATTTAAACCAATATTCAGATCCATTTTTTAATGTAAAACTGCTCGGGAATAGTAAATTTGTTTTATCAATCTCTGAGCTTGCACTTGCTGTAGAAACAACTTGTACGGTTGTTCCATCACGTACATCACTTGGCAATGCAATGGTTTGTGCCCATTTGCCATCTTGAATAAGTACTTTTTGCATTGATGCAGTTGTTAATGGAACGACTTCATAAGTCGCACCATTGGTAGGACTCACTGTCGCTAACTGAGCGATCCATTTATTTTGACTGCTATTAAAGATAAATTGATAAACATCCCCACTATTTATCTTCAACACTTCTAACGGAATATTCGTATTAGAAGTGTCTAAATAACTACTATAAGCAGCACTAGAACGAATTGTAATTTTGTCTGAATTATTAGCATTTGTTGGTAAAGAGAGATTTTTTACCCAATTTCCATTAGCTAAAGAAAACTCTAAATCTGAATAACCCGTCGGAATTGATCCACTATTATTATTCTGATTTGGTGAGAGTACGGTTGCAGCATATACAAGTGAAGATGCAACAATTGCACCAATAATAAGTGATGTTTTTAATTTAAAATTCACAGTAGCCTCTTTTATTTGTTTTTAGATTTTCGAATAGTAGGTTAACAAACCATTTTTTTGCAGTCAATTTTCAAATCATTAATTTTTTTATTAAATTTCAATAAGATGATGTTTGAATCATTTTGAAATAAAAACATGAAATTTATTAAATAATAGTTTGTTTATGAGAATTAAATAACTAAATTGAATATAAAGAAAATATTAAAAAGACATTTGAGGGTAAAAAGAAAGATAAATCTCTCTTTTTACCCTTTATTTTAGTTTACTTTCTTAGGAAAACTAAACCAGACAAATACAGTTAACAGGAAGAAACAAATGGCTGAGATAGTAAGCACCCAACTATGTGCATAGCTAAAAGCTTGCTGCGCAACCGCAACTAATTGCTCTCCTAAAGGTTTTTCAAGGCTAGATGCTAATTGCATAGTTTCACCAATTGAAATACTCGCTTTTTCAATTAAATCTGACGGAAGCTCGGCTGGCAAAATAATTGAGCGGCTATAAAACCAAGACAACATTAAACCAAAAATAGCGACACCTAAACCAGCACCAAGCTCATAGGCCATACCTTCAATCGCACCTGCTGCACTCGCCTTTTGTGGTGGAACAGATGACATAATGGCAGCAGTTGAAGCCAGTAAGGCAATCTCAATACTAAAGCCTAAAAAGACCATACACGTCCACGCTAAGAAGTGATCGGTCGAAAAGTTAAGTTGGGCAAGTCCCCATAAACTGAGTGCACTTATTAAAATACCAACAGTAGATACAAGTCTAAGTCCCCATTTATTTAAACAAATTCCTGCTAGTGGACCACCTAAACTAATTGCAATCATAAATGGGATAATAAACATCGCTGCTTGTAAGGGAGAAAACCCATAGACAAACTGCAACTCTTGAGACAAGAGCAATTCAAAGCCAACCAGCGCAATCATGGAAACAACTGCCATGACAATGCTGGTAGAAATCACTGGATGTTTAAATAACTCCAGATCAATCATTGGCGTCGTACTTCTTTTTTGGCCACGAATGAAGTGAATTAATGTGCTTATACCCACCACAAACATCACGACTGTAAGTACCGAGAAGTTATACATAGCCGATTTGATTGAATAGATGAGGCTTAAAATGGCTACCACTAAAACTAAAGCTTGCCCTAAATTAATTGGCTGATCAGTTTTTTCTTGCTGTTTAGGAATGATCATTACAATCATAACCAGAACGACTAAAATAATCGGAATGTTTATGAGGAATACAGCTCCCCAATGGAAATGTTCCAGTACAAACCCACCAACTAGCGGGCCAAAAGCTGCTCCACCGCCACCTACTGTAGACCAGAGACCGAGTGCAAAATTTCTCTGCTTTTCTTCGGTAAAAGCATTACGGATGCCTGATAAAGTGGCCGGAATAAGCATCGCTGCCCCTAGGCCTAAAACAGCACGTGAAGCAATTAAGGCATAGGCCGTTGGAGAAAAAGCAGCCGCTAGAGAACCAATACCAAAAACGGCAGTTCCTATAAATAATAATTTTTTAAAGCCAATACGATCACCAAGTGCACCCATCGGCAAAATTAAACCCGCCATAATCAGTGAATAGATATCAATGATCCATAAAAGCTGATTGGCAGTTAAATTTAATGCTTCACTTAAAGTCGGTGTTGCAACATGCATCACCGTTGCATCAATCGTAACTGGTAAATAAATAAGGACAATAATTGTCAGGATTAACCATTTCTTTTGCATAACATTCTTCTAATATCCAAAAATTGGACATGTGTTCAAATCATGGTTATTATATACACAATTGGACACTTGTCCAATTTTTAAATTTAATGTAGTTTGTGTCGAATTCAGTCAGGTGAAAGCAACATGGCCTATCTTAATCGCGATCAACGTAGAGAAATGATTTTGCAAGCTGCCATGCAAGTTGCTTTGGCTGAAGGTTTTACAGCCATGACGGTACGTAGAATCGCAACAGAAGCACAAACCTCTACCGGACAAGTTCATCATCATTTTTCTTCCGCATCTCATTTAAAAGCTGAAGCTTTTTTAAAGCTGATGGAACAGCTTGATGAAATAGAACAAACTCTCCAAACAACTAGCCAATTTCAAAGACTCTTCATCTTATTAGGGGCAGAAAATATCGACAGACTTCAGCCCTACTTACGTTTATGGAATGAAGCTGAACTCTTGATTGAACAAGATGCAGAAATACAAAAAGCGTATAACCTCGCCATGCAAAGTTGGCATCAAGCTATTGTGCAATCGATTGAATGCGGCCAAAAAGAAGGTGAATTTAAAAATAGGTCTAATTCCACAGATATTGCGTGGCGACTTATTGCCTTTGTGTGTGGATTAGAAGGGATTTATCAACTAGGATTACAAGGTTTAGCTGAAGAAGACTTCAAACGCCATACCGAAGCGATTATTCGCCTAGAATTATTATAAATGTTGAGCTGGCATTGCTAAAAAATACCAGCTTTAAAAATACTAAAATTAGAACCAACCTTTACGCCCTTTTAAAATTTGGTCAGTGCAGCGTAAGGTTTCTTGAGTCAATCCCCATAAACGATAGTCACCCGTGATTGAACCAATCTGAAAGTTATGGGTATAGGCAAAGCTAAGATCACGCTCAGGGTCACACCATGCCCCTGAACCATTGTAGCCAATATGCCCAAAGCCATTTTTAGCGCGTTTACCCATCGTAATAATACGGTGATATCCTAAACGCCAATTCATTGGTATTGGCATGACACGATCACGTGCATAACTTTGAATGGTACTCAGCTCTTTAAATACTTCTGGGCGAATGAGTTGCTGTCCATCCCATTCGCCTTTATTTGCCAGCATCGCATAAATTTTAGCAAGACTATTCGCAGTAAATGTGCCATTTGCTGCTGGAATAACAGCTTGCAATCCTTCATCACTAAAGAAACTAAAATTCTTCATTCCTTTTGGAATCATAGCATCCTGAAAATCTTGAGGGTCCTGCCCAGTCCACGTAATCATTTTTTCAGAAAGTGAACTTTTGCGTGGCTGAGGTTTGTTAGGTTTTTCGGCTTGAGCAGATGCTGGTTTTTCTGGTTTCGGCTGAATAATTAAACGAGCTACCCGTTCCAACTGGCTTGCAGGTGTACCAAAATAAGCACCATCTAACTGCAACGGTTCAATGAGATATTTTTGCATGAGTTGATCTAAAGATTGACCAGTTGCTTTTTCAAGCACACCACCAACAAGCCAACCAAATGTTAAAGCTTGATAAGCGTTGCCCTGTCCTGCAATGAATCTTGGTTTGGACATGGCCATTACATCTAACATATGTTGCCAGTCGAGCATTTCCCTCGCACTTTCGATGATATTTCGAATATCGAACATACCACTTTGATGACTCAACACATGACGCAAAGTCATTTGCTCTTTACCATTCTGAGCAAACTCAGGCCAGTAAGTCGCAATCGGTTTGTCATATTCTAAAAAACCTTCACTGACTAAAATATGTGCTAAGGTTGCAAGTACACCTTTCCCTGTAGAGTAGCAAACTGCCAAAGTATCGGGTTGCCAAGCTTCAGTTTGTGATTTTAGACCGGTGTAGATATCTACAACTTTCTGGCCTCTAAAATAAACCGCTAAAGCAGCTCCACCTTGTCCTGTTCTAGCATCTTGAAGACGGCTGAACTGGTGAGCTAAATCAATAAAACGTTCATCTAAAATACCGTGATAGTTATGGGTATCGGCCAGTAAAATTTCTTTAATCACATGAAGTTCCTTGCATTTTTTGTTATTTTGCTCAAAAGCAGCCCAAACCTGTGTTCAGGCTACTGATATTTTTATAATGCTTTTACTGTTCCGGCAACATGCGGTTTTTGAGATTTCGCATTACGGATCAAGAAATCAGTCTTTTTGTCTGTATTGGCAGTTAAAAACTCAACTTTTGACGGTAAGAACATTGGTAGCTTAAACCAGACATCTGCTTCATAAGCATTAGGTAATTCAAGATTCGCTAGTGCTTTAGCTTTGCTCCACATACCATGTGCAATTGCTTGTTTAAAGCCAAATGCTTTTGCAGTAATGGCATGAATATGAATTAAGTTAAAATCACCAGACACTTTCGCGTAACGGCGGCCTGTGTTTTCTAAAATATCCCACTGGGCCTTTGGAACATAAACTGGTGCTTGTTCTTCTTTGGCTTTCTCACCCACTCTTTTCTCGACTTTTTGGCGAGATAAATAAGTCGTTAAGCCTTCCATCACTACTTCATTGCCAACTTTTGCCGTGGTAATAAAGTCAAACTGAACGCCTTTATCATGCGGTTTTAATTCCCCAAATTTGCATGACAAAGTTAGTTTTTCAGTTACACCAATAGGTCTAGTCTGTTTAATCTGGTTACGGATATGCACTAAACCTAAAATTGGAAATGGAAAGGCTTCTGCTGTCATCATGTGCATTTGCAAGCTTTGAGAAAGTACCGCTAAATAAATTGCCGGTACAAAGCCATTATTTTGAAAGCCACATACTTCGTTATAAGCTTTGAGATGGCTCTGATCAATTTCAAGACGGTCTACCACATATTCAACTTGTGGTAAGATTTTTGGCCCCTGCGGCTTTTTAAAAATTAAGCCTTGTACTACTTTTGGATAAGCCAATGCCGCTTTTGGTAGTTGGCTAAAATGACGAGTATTCATACCTAACCTTTTATAATTTATAGATTCTTGAATAAAAAAGGGATGCACAAGCACCCCTATTTAGCTAAGAGTGCTTAAGCGCCCAACAAGCTTTGACCACACACACGTACAACGTTGCCATTTACACCTGTAGAAGCAGCTGATGCAAACCATGCAATTGTTTCTGCCACATCCACAGGTAAACCGCCTTGTTGCATTGAGTTCATACGACGACCTGCTTCACGAATTGCAAACGGAATTGCCGCAGTCATTTGAGTTTCGATAAAGCCAGGTGCTACTGCGTTAATGGTAATACCATTTTTTAAGATAGGTGCAGTAAATTTCACTAAACCGATTACACCAGCTTTTGAAGCAGCATAGTTGGTTTGACCAAGGTTACCCGCAATACCACTAATTGATGATACACAAACAATACGGCCATTTGCATTTAGACCATCGTTTTCTAATAAGTAGTCATTTACGCGTTCAGCAGCAGACAAGTTAATATTAATGACTAAGTCCCAAAGCTCTGGCTTCATGTTTGCCAAAGTTTTGTCACGTGTAATACCTGCGTTATGAACAATAATATCTAAACCGCCTTGTTTTGCCGCAGCAGCTTTAATTTTTTCGCCCGCATCAGCAGCTGTAATGTCAATTGCCAATGTAGAACCACCAATGTCAGCAGCTACACGGTCAAGGTCAGCTTGTTGTTGTGGTACATCTAGACAAATAACATGAGCACCGTCACGTGCCAACACGTGTGCAATTGCCTCACCAATACCACGGCTTGCACCAGTTACTAACGCAGTTTTTCCAGCAAGTGGTTTTGCCCAATCAACATCCACCACATCTGCTTTAGATACACGAATTACTTGGCCAGATACATACGCTGAACGTGGAGAAAGCAAGAAACGTAATGTTGATTCAAGATTTGCAGCAGCACCTTCATCAACATAAACAACTTGAGCAGTAATACCCTTTTTAAATTCTTTACCTACAGATTTGATAAAGCCTTCAAGTGCGCGCTGAGCAATTGCCTGTTTTACAGTTTTTGCAGTTTCAGGTGTTGTACCAATCACAATCACTCGACCAGAAGTCGCAACTTGACGTGCAATCGGATTAAAGAATTTATAAAGTTCGTTTAACTGTTCTGAGTTTTGAATACCAGATGCATCAAATACAACTGCTTTGAATTTTGATTCTTTATCGCCCGCATTGAATGGACGTAAATTTAAACCAACTTTTGCAGCTTCTTGTTGTAATGCAACATTATTGCCTACATAGCTGTCAGCATGAATATTGCTAAGTACTTGTGCAATCGCACCAGACAAAACACTTGACGGCGCTGCGCCAACCAATACTGCACCATTCACTACTGGCTGAGCACTTTCAAAACGCTCTAATACAACTGGCGATGGTAAACCCAGATTTTTAACAACGAATTTACCAATAGGAGATTGCGTAAATGCTTGGTATTGATCAGTCATGATTATTATCTCTCAAAGAAATGAATTTTCTACGACAGGCTTCATTATGTTATGAGATGGAAAGAAACAATATGAAAGCAGTCGTTCATTAGAGTTACTCCAAATCATACTTGAGTTCATCTTTTGATGTCTTGACCTGAATGCTATCTACAATGTCATTCTAGTCAATACAGGTCTATTTGAATTGTGTTAAGGTAGCTTACAAGAATATCGTTATTATGCTTGGAAAAGCCTTATGAGCAAAACAACTCAAGAAAATCCAGCAGTCGAGAATTCTGCTCAGGAAAAAGTGTCAAATACATCAAAGTCGGCTTCTAACACGGCTAAGCGTAACAGCACTACTCCTAAAGCAGCAACTAATACACCAAAAACGACACGTACTCGTTCAACGACTGCACCTGCACGTAGCCCTCGTAGTAAGAGCGCTGCTTCAGCAACCCCGTCTACATCTTCAAATGTAGCTGCAGCACCAAAAGCAACAAAAACCAAAACTTCTGTTCAACAGGATAAAACCATGAGTCAAAACACTGTTCGCCGCGTTGCAATCCTTGGTGGCAACCGTATTCCATTTGCACGTTCAAATACCGCTTACTTTAAAGCGTCTAATTCTGACATGCTGACAGCAGCATTGAATGGTTTGGTTGAGCGCTTTAATTTACAAGGTAAGCGTATTGGTGAGGTTGTTGCGGGCGCTGTTTTAAAACACAGCCGTGATTTCAACATGACTCGTGAAGTTGTATTGAGTACAGATCTTGCTCCTGAAACTCCTGCTTACGACATTCAAATTGCATGTGGTACAGGTTTACAAGCAGCATTTGTTGTTGCTAACAAAATTGCCCTTGGTCAAATCGACGTAGGTATTGCAGGTGGTGTAGATACCACTTCTGACGCGCCGATTGCTGTAGGTGATGGTTTACGTAAAGTTTTACTTGAACTCAATGTTGCTAAAACTGGTAAAGACCGTCTTAAAGCTTTAACAAAAATTGATTTTAAAAAGCTTCTTGATGCACCAAGCAATGGTGAACCACGTACTGGCCTTTCAATGGGTGAGCACCAAGCAATCACTGCATTAGAATGGGGTATTACTCGCGAAGCGCAAGACGAGTTAGCTGCAAGCAGCCATCAAAAACTTGCTGCTGCTTATGACCGCGGTTTCTTTGATGACTTAATGACTCCATTCTTAGGTCTTAACCGTGACAACAACTTACGTCCTGACAGTACAGTTGAAAAACTTGCTAAATTAAAACCAGTTTTCGGTAAAGGCGAAACTGCAACAATGACAGCGGGTAACTCAACTCCGTTGACTGATGGTGCTTCTGTGGTATTGCTTGCTTCTGAAGAATGGGCAAAAGAAAACGGACATGAAGTTTTAGCTTATCTTTCTTTCTCTGAAACAGCAGCTGTTGACTTCATTGGCAAGAACGGTCCTAAAGAAGGCTTATTGATGGCTCCTGCTTATGCAGTACCTCGTATGCTTAAGCGTGCTAACCTTAAGCTTCAAGACTTCGATTTCTACGAAATCCATGAAGCATTTGCATCTCAAGTACTCTCTACCTTAAAAGCTTGGGAAGATGAAAAATTCTGTAAAGAACGTCTTGGCTTAGATGCACCATTGGGTTCAATTGACCGCTCTAAACTGAACGTAAATGGTTCATCTTTAGGTGCAGGTCACCCATTTGCTGCAACTGGTGGTCGTATCTTGGCTACTGCAGCTAAATTAATTAATGAAAAAGGTTCAGGCCGCGCATTAATCTCGATCTGTACAGCAGGCGGTGAAGGTGTGGTGGCGATTGTAGAAAAATAATTTCTATTTATCGACCTAACAAAATAAGCACCCATCTGGGTGCTTATTTCATTTCAATCTATGTGAATTAATGAAGTGATGCTGCTTTAGCATTTGGGAAAAACTTATCTTCAATATGGTCATAGCACCACTGGAAAATAAAGGTATAAACCAAAATACATAAGGTTAAGCCAATATCTAAAATAAATGCATCAATCACTGTCATCTGCATCATATATGCAATCATTGGAACAGTCGCAATCAGCAAACCACCCTCAAAACCAATCGCATGTAAAATCCGCACAGGGATCGTTCTTTCCCAATTATATTTATGCTCTACTTTTTCGAAATAGTGGTTAAAAATCATATTCCAGAAAACAGAAACCACTGCCATAAACACACCGAGTGTTCCAGTCACTTCCATCGGCATGTCAAAAATAAAACTTAATGCAATCGCAATGATGACCAACAAAATTCCTTCATAACTGATTGCATGAATGAGTCTTCTCTTGGAAATCAACATTTTTAAATACTCAATAATAACTTGGATAATGTGCATTTTATTTTTATAATTTTGATTAATCCAATCAGGTTCTTTCAATTTTTCTGACAGATGAATATTAATCAAGAACAACTTCTCATGTTCCAAGCCGTTATGGAAACAGGTTCATTTTCAGCAGCAGCACGGAAACTCGGTAAAGTCCCCTCTGCTGTGAGCATGTCGATTGCTAATTTAGAAATCGATCTGAACCTGACTTTATTTGAACGTAAAGGCCGCGAACCTACTCCTACAGCCGAAGCACGAGTGCTATATGAAAAGACGGCACAACTATTGATTGAAATGAATCAATGGAAACAGCACGCGCATGCATTAAGTACTGGGCTGGAACCTAATCTTACTATTGTTGTAGTGTCTGAACTGCTACATACCAATTGGACCGACTATGTTTGCCTGCTAGAAAGTCGCTTTCCCGATCTACAAATTAATATTGTGTCTGCCCCTCAAGAAGATGCGCTTCAAATGTTATTAGATGGCTCTGCTCAACTGGCCCTTATGTTTGAACGTGAGCATTTAGACAATAGAGAACAGTTTGTTGAACTCAAACGTGAAGCCTTAATTCCTGTTATTTCAAAAACCCATCCGCTCGCAAGCCAAGAGCATGTTTCTTATGAGCAGATTTTGGGTACGAGACAAATTGTGGTAGCAAGTCGAGATGAAACCTTAAAACCCGAATTATTATTTTCAAAACATTACTGGCGTACAGACAACCACCACTCTGCGTGCTTAATGATTTTACGTAATTTGGGTTGGGGAGTACTGCCGCAAGAGATGTTTAAAGAAAACCCTGAGTTAAATAACAAGCTTAAAGCATTAGACGTATTTGATTTTACACCGCGCTTTGAATATTACGTTGATTTGGTCTGGAGTCGTGAAAGTGAACTCGGCGCTGCTGCACGTTTCCTGATTGACTATATTCGTAATAAGCGAATGCAGCAGGTTCCTTAAAATAATTTCAATTTAGATGCAGAACATAAACGTTTTTCTTTGAAACATAACAATTGATATATCGACAGTATGGATAGAGTTTGTGCTATAAAGAAAACATAAGATTTATTACTGAAGATGTTGAATATCAATGACTCATACAGCACTTGACCAATTAAAAACATTAACGACCGTTGTTGCTGACAGTAGCGACCTTGATGCTATTCGTAAATTTCGTCCCTTAGATGCTACAACGAATCCTTCATTGATTACTGCGGCAGCAGAACAACCAGAAAGTAAAGAGCTCATTGAAGATGCTTATTATCAAGCCAAAGAAGAAGGCTATAAAAATGATGAGCTGATTGAAAGAACCATTGATATTTTAACCGTAAAATTTGGTGTAGAAATTTTAAAACTCATTGAAGGCCGAGTTTCAACAGAGGTTGATGCTGCCCTTTCATACGACACTGAAGCAACCATTCAAAAAGCACATGAATTATGTGAGCTTTACAAAGGTTATGGTATTGATCAGTCACGTATTCTTATTAAAATTGCGTCGACTTGGGAAGGTATTCAGGCTGCTAAAGTACTCGAAGCTGAAGGTATTGCCTGTAACCTCACTCTTCTTTTCGGTTTACACCAAGCTCAGGCATGTGCAGATGCGAAAGTGACTTTAATTTCACCATTTGTCGGCCGTATCTTAGACTGGTACAAAAAAGCTGAAGGTGTTGACTCTTACCCAATCGAGAAAGATCCAGGCGTAGTTTCAGTTAAGAAAATTTATACCTATTACAAACAGCAAAATATTCCAACTCAAGTGATGGGTGCGAGCTTCCGTAGTATCGATCAAGTGCTTGGCCTTGCAGGATGTGACTTGCTAACAATTTCGCCGGGACTACTTACTCAACTTGAGCAAGATACACGTGCTGTTAAAGCTGCACTTGATGCAACTCAAGCAAAACAAGCAGAAGCTATTATTAGACCTGCTCAGAACGAACAAAGTTTTAAAGACGAACTCAATCATGACTTAATGGCTTTCCAACTTTTACAAGGTGGTGTTGATGGCTTCATTAAAGCGCGAGATCAATTAAGCCTTTTATTACGTCAATCCTTTGGAATTGATGCAGAAATTAAATCTTAAAAAACTGCACTTTTCATACAAAATTACCGATTTTTGTTATCATGACAAAAATCGGTTTTTTATTGAGTTTCTCGTGTTCGGCATAACAGATCTAACAACATATATTATTGGTACACTCCTAATTGTGTTATTACCCGGACCCAATTCCCTTTATGTGATGTCAATTGCTTCACGCTATGGTATTAAAACTGGATATATGGGTGCACTTGGTATTTTTACTGGTGATCTTATTTTAATGCTATGTACCGTATTAGGTGCAGCTTCTTTATTAAAAGCATTCCCTTGGGTTTTTATTATTCTTAAACTCGTTGGTGCACTTTATCTGTCCTATTTAGGGTTTAAACTTTTACAAGGCAGTATTCAACGCTGGAAATTACGTAATCAACCACAAGCCGAAATGGCTGATTTACCTGCTTTAGATAAAATTCATCCTTATAAAACAGCCTTAAGTATTAGTTTACTTAACCCTAAAGCAATTTTATTTTTCTTATCTTTCTTTGTTCAGTTTATTAATCCAGATTATGCTTATCCAGCTTTAAGTTTTTTAATCTTAGCGGTAATTTTACAAATTATTAGTTTTAGCTATTTAACAGCGCTTATTTTCTCTGGCATTAAACTCTCAGCATTTTTTAAGCAAAATCATAAAATTGCTGCAAGCGGAATTTTCTTAGTGGGTATTTTATTTTTTGGGTTCGGTTTAAAGCTGGCCACTTCAACCATGTAAGTTACTGAGGCAATAAAGTTAAAACTTATTAGATTATTAAAATGCCAGCATGCCATCTGTTTTGACTTCATTAAGTACAAAGAATGTTCTCACCTGCCTTACTCCCGGTAAGGCAATAATTTTTTCACTATGAAATCGGTTAAAAGCAGCTAAGTCTTTAACACGAATTTTTAGAAAATAATCGACTTCTCCGGCAACCAGATAACACTCTAGAACATTCTCCAAATCACCTGCGGCTTGTTCAAAAGCTTGAAAGCTATCTGGTGTTGAACGGTCCAGCACTACCCCAACCAAAACGATGGTCTCACGCTGCACCATACTTGGATTGATTCGAGCACGAACATCTAAGATAGCTCCAATTTTAAAAAGACGTTGCGTATGATTCCAACATGACGAGGTACTAATACCAACAAGTTTTGCTAGTTCGGCATTACTTAAGCGTCCATTTTCTTGTAAACAACGCATAATTTTCAGCTCAAGCGGTGTCAAATTTTCAGCTTGCTCATTCATAAAAATAATATCCAAATTTAATTACTTATTATGAAATAAATAATAGCATTTATAACTATATAAAAAATATTATTTCATTTTGACACCCAAAATAGGAAGCACCTTCTTTAAAAAAATTGTTAGATTTATCTGGCTGAAAATATAGGCAGAAACATATTAATTTTTCAGGGACTTAGAACATTTAGCCATGCAAAAGATTCTTCAAGATTTTTCTATTCCAGCCGTATTCGCGGGTTTCATTACCTTTCTAATTGGTATTAGTGTTTCGGCTATTTTAGTGATTCAGGCAGCCCAAGCTTTAAATGCTTCACCTGAACAAATCACCTCATGGTTTTGGGCTTTAGGTTTGGGTCTTGGTTTATCAGGACTCATCCTTTCTTGGAAATTTAAATACCCTGTAGCAACAGCTTGGTCTACTGCCGGTCTCGCTTTAATTATTGCAACTGGCGGTGGATATAGCATAAATGAAGCAATTGGTGCTTTTTTAGTTGTTGGTGTACTGACTGCGGTTTTAGGTTTTTCAGGAATATTTCAAAAGGCGCTTTCATATATTCCTCAAAGCTTGACCAGTGCCATGCTTGCAGGCGTTTTACTCAAATTTGGTATTTCACTTTTCGCAAGTTTGCAAAATGATTGGGCATTCGTTTTATCTTTACTCGTCATTTATATCATTACCAAAAGATTATGGCCGCGTTATAGCATCGTGTTCACAGCACTTGCTGGTGTTGTGCTCTGCCCTGTGTTTTTAGACTTTCATATGCCTACACTTCACTGGTCTTTGGCTAAACCTGTTTGGATTAGTCCTGTTTTTAGCTGGTCAGCAGTTTTAGGCTTAGCGCTACCACTGTTTGTGATTAGTATGGCTTCACAGTATTTACCCGGTATTGCCATGATTAAAAGTTATGGCTATAAACCACATGTCAATCAACTCATTGGCTGGACCGGTTTAACCCAAGTTTTGCTTGCGCCTTTTGGTTGTTATAGCGTCAATATTGCTGCGATTAGTGCGGCTGTATGCCTTGATGATCAAGTTCATCCTGACCCAAGTAAACGCTATATTGCTGGCATAAGCTCTGGTTTTTTCTATGCATTGATGGGACTATTTGCAGCAACACTGACAAGCTTACTCATGTCCTTTCCTCATATTTTTATTGTAGCTTTAGCAGGTATTGCATTACTTGGCACCATTAGCCATAACATTGCGCTTGCCTTTGGCCCAATTGAAGACCGTGAAGCAGCACTATTTACCTTTTTATGTAGTGCTTCGGGTATCCAATTTTTCGGTATTGGTTCGGCATTTTGGGGACTAATTATCGGTATTATTGTATTTGTAGTCCTTAAATTTAAGGTTAAAAAATAACACCTAAAATAGAAACTTTGCGCTTAACCATTTAGAGCATTTCATAAACAGTTAAGTGCAAAGTCTCATTAAATTAATTAATTGCGTTTTTATCCCAAAAAGCCTGTCTTATTTGTGGCATCGCATTTAAGTGGTTAATAATATGCTGCGCTTCTTCCGCTTCAATTGAAGTCGCAATTAACGTCACTTCTATTTCAACCTCTTTCTCTCCAAAAGGCGTTACATCAATGTCTTTGGGAGGGTAATTGTGGTGCTTCAACGTTAGATTTAATTCATCCATAACTACTTTGCTCTGACTTCGGTCACAGATAATATAAATTACATGTAAAACCTCTGTATCATCGTCTAATGGACGACGGTCAATGATATGAACAATCGGTCTTAACAACGTATTGGCAGATAAAATAAAAGCTGTTGCCAGTATGGCTTCAATAATTAAATCAGAACCCGCAGCGGCCCCTACCGCAGCAGAACACCATAAAGTTGCTGCGGTATTTAAGCCATGGATGTTACCTTCTTGACGCATAATTACACCTGCGCCCAAGAAACCAATACCCGAAACCACATAAGCAATGACCCGAACAGCGCCATCTGCTCCAGTAAGATTTGTTGCAACATCCACAAAAATTGCAGCACCTACAGCCACCAGTACATTGGTTCGAAGACCAGCAGTCCGTTGCCTATATTGCCGTTCAAATCCAATTAACGCCCCTAAAATAAAAGCAACTGAGAGACTAATTAATGTATCAACAATATTAGATAAATCTGCATGTTGTAGAAATTGCAACTTCATCTTGCACCTATAATTTTATTGCCAGCCGTAACGGCGGATATAGATTTTTTTCACCCATTGAGTAATACACATATAAGCAATTAAAATTAAAGGCAAATATAAGAAATAACTTAATGGTAAAGCTTGCAGTTTTAAATAACTTGCTAAAGGGCCCATTGGTAAGAAAATACCAATACACATAATCACTACTGTCATGACTAACAATGGGGTTGCAGCACGACTCTGAATAAATGGAATCTTAGCCGTACGGATCATGTGCACAATTAACGTTTGAGTGAGTAACCCCACTACGAACCAGCCAGACTGGAATAAAGTCTGATGTTCAGGTGTATTCGCCGAAAACACAAACCACATTAAACAAAAAGTGATAATGTCAAAAATAGAGCTAATCGGTCCAAACACCACCATGAAACGGCCAACTTCTTCAGGTTGCCAACGCTGCGGTTTTGCAATTAACTCTTCATCAACGTTGTCAAATGGAATCACGATTTGTGACACATCATAAAGTAAGTTTTGAATGAGTAAGTGAATAGGCAGCATTGGTAAAAATGGAATAAAAGCACTCGCAATTAATACCGAAAAAACATTACCGAAATTTGAACTTGCCGTCATTTTGATATATTTCAACATATTGGCAAAAGTTCTACGGCCTTCAATTACACCTTTTTCAAGCACCATCAAGCTTTTTTCAAGCAAGATTAAATCTGCTGATTCTTTAGCAATATCTACTGCCGTATCTACTGAAATACCAATATCGGCAGCGCGTATAGCCGCGGCATCATTAATACCGTCTCCCAAGAAACCAACCACATGACCGTTGGCTTTTAACTGCTCAACAATACGTTCTTTATGTACAGGGCTAAGCTTTGCAAAAATATGGTATTGCTCTACTGCTCTTTTGAGCTGCTCATCGGTTAAGGTTTCAATTACACCGCCCAATAGAACTTGGTCATAGTTCAGACCAATTTCTCGGCACACTTTTTGAGTGACAAACTCATTATCACCAGTAAGTACTTTTACGGTTACACCATGAGCATGCAAACTTTGTACTGCTTCTCGAGCAGATTCTTTAGGTGGATCAAGAAATGCGACGTAACCGATTAAAATTAAATCACTTTCATCAACAACCGAATAATTTTCCTGATTATTATCAAACTCACGATACCCTACAGCAACAACACGTAAGCCATCTCGGTTATAACGTTGAGTTAATGCTTCAATTGCGACTTCACGTTGTTTTGTTAAAGGCTCTACTTTGCCGTTTACCTCGACATAACGGCAAACCTTTAACATTTCCTCAACTGCGCCCTTGGTAATCATACGCACTTTTTCTTGAGGTGTTTTTACCACAACCGACATACGGCGACGCTCAAAATCAAAAGGAACTTCATCTAACTTCTTATAACGTAACTTTTGAGTTTTGATCTGATCATCAACAGCTTCTAACACAGCCACATCAAGCAGATTTTTCAAACCTGTTTGATAGTAACTGTTTAAAAATGCCTGCATTAGTACAAAGTCTGATTTTTCCCCATGAACATCAATATGTTGAGATAAAAAGATTTTGTCTTGAGTTAGCGTTCCAGTTTTATCGGTACACAGAACATCCATTGCACCAAAGTTTTGGATCGCATCTAGACGTTTAACAATCACTTTCTTTTTAGATAAGAAAACCGCACCCTTGGCTAAAGTTGAAGTCACAATCATCGGTAGCATTTCTGGAGTAAGACCAACAGCAACCGATAATGCGAATAAAAATGCCTCTGTCCAATCACCTTTAGTGAAACCATTAATAAAAAGTACAACAGGTGCCATCACCAACATGAAACGAATAAGTAACCAACTGACTTTATTGACACCCATTTGAAATGCCGTGTTACTTCGATCAGTAGCTGTAACACGGTGAGCGAGTGCACCAAAATATGTTTGAATACCCGTACTTAAAACAACTGCCTGAGCCGAACCAGAAACAATATTGGTCCCCATAAATACAATGTTATCTAGCTCTAAAGCACTCGTTTCTTCGAGATTTTTCTGCAATGGAAATTTCTCGACAGGCATTGATTCACCAGTCATTGCAGCTTGAGAGACAAACAAATCTTTGGCATTTAAAATTCTGCAATCAGCAGGAATCATGTCACCTGCAGATAATAAAATCACATCACCTGGCACCAAATATTGAATTGGCATTTCAAATTGGTGATTGGTTTGGTTTTTAATATCAATGCCATAACGCTCATGCATAAGCTCTAAATCTTCTGCACTAACTTGATGACGCAGTACTGTAGCGGTATTACTTACCATTGCCTTTAAAGCATCCGCAGCTTGATTTGATTTTGCTTCTTGCCAATAACGAAGTAATGTCGAGAGGATAACCATCACACTAATAATGGTTGAACCCGTTAAATCATCGGTAAAAAAAGCAATTAATGCCAAAAGGCTAAGCAAAATATTGAACGGATTGCGGTAGCAATACCAAAGATGTTGCCACCAAGTTAATGGCTTCTCATGAGTGATCTCATTAAGCCCCACTGCCATTTGTTGGGTATGTGCTTGTTCTTCTGTAAGCCCTGTGTAATGAGTATCGAATTGTTTTAATAAATCACTTGATTGGACTCTTGATGCATCGAGCAAACGCATAGATAAATTTTTGCTAATTTCTTGAGCATAGCTAGATTGATGTAGCTCTTTAAAAGATCGATTACGACCAAAAAAACGCATCAAATGAAATCTTTGTAAAAATGCTGTGAAGAGTCGTTGCCAGAATTTCATCGCGAAATCCTCCATTTTTTAGGCGTACAAAGCTCTCGACCTTATTGATAAATAAAGTCTATAAAAATTTAAAATTTAGAAAGGAATCGGAGATCGTAGAGTTACGATGAAGAAGAGAAAATTAGCCCAAAGCCGAACCAACGCTGACGGAAAGTCGCGGGCTTGAACATAGCTCGAATACTTTGAATCGTATGAGACGAATTATTTACCAAAATTGAATTTTGGTAGTTATAGCAGTGTGTGGAAGCATATAAGAACATTGGCTTCTCCCCATTTCTAGCGAGAAACTAAATAGATAAGTGCTTGAAGTACTTAATTACAAAAAATAATTTGTATAGGTTTAATCTAATTTTTTACAAAGCTATCTCATTGCAAGATAGCCCTTCCTAATGGTTATCTTGCTCAGTATTGGCTTTGGTTTAATTGATAATTAAACTCGAACCTCGAACAACTACCCATTTAGGATCTCCATTAAATAAACTCGCGGCAAGTATATGTTTTACTCTATAACACACAAGAATTTTTTTGTAATTTTTTATTAACAAAATTCCAGCTTAAAATCACAGCTCTTTGACTACCACAGTTTTCGCCATTTTGTCATGCCAGCCTTGTTTTTTAGGATCAAATGCCACCCAAATAAGACCAATACAAAATACTAAGATGGATGGAATATATCCAATATAACGAATGATGGATTGCATCAAAGTTAACTTATTACCCGTTTTTTCATCGAGAACTTTTAAACGCATAAGGCGTTTACCTGGTGTACCTGCAAAGTAGAGCCAACATAAAACGGTATATAAAAATGGAAAAGCATAATTTACAATCAGATCAAACCAATAGTTTTGCGGTTTACTACTCATTCCTGTCGCAAATATCAGATCATAATCTCCACGATAAAAAACCCATGCAGCTGGAATAATTGCTAAAAAGAGAATAAGTGTATCAATAATCATTGCACCAAATCGTAACCAGAACCCTGCATATTCGTATTTATAGCTCATGCGTACACCTCTGTTTTGTTATCGTTTGCCTTATACTAAAGAGACAACTTCATTTTACTTTAATCCTAAAGGAAATCTTTTTATTTTTAAATACTTGAAATAATTTTTAATTTTCTATTTTACTTAGAATTGTAATAAATACTGTTGAGACCAATAAATTATAACATAATATATAATATTTAAGTATTTTATATACACCTCACTCTAGATGAGGTGGTTTAATTATTTTTATTGAATAATATATAACGGCTGATTATTTCCAAAACAAAACATCAATTTTAAATTCTTTCTTCAATAGTAATGCAGCACAGATTAGTCCTAAACCAATAATTATCAAAAAGAAGCTTAAAGTTAATACACCTCCTAGTATAGATAAAACACCTAGAATAGTAAGTAGATAAAATAAAATTATAATTAACTTAAACATTTAGTTTATTCAACCATTTACGATAAAATCAACTCATTCTAGCGCTTTTAGCAATAAATACTGTTCTCAAATGTTGAATACACACCTTCTTTGTATTAACTCAAAAACAATATGTTAATAATTCTTGCTAAATGTTAATAATAAAAAATAAACTGTGACAAATATCACAGTTATAATTTATTTAACTTCAAAATAGTGCTTTTCAGTAATAAGTTTTATTTTCAGATTTTTATATAAACGATCTTTTGAATTTTCCAGTGAAGGCACTACTTTTTCAGCAAACTTATCGTCAGCCATAAGTCTTGCATAAGTTTTATATCCAATTACTAATTTTTCCGGTTCTTTACCTGTTTGGCGAAATTCTTCAATAAGTTTACTTACTTTCTTTGCTGTTAAATCTGCCATTCTTATACTCCCCCACTCAATATACTATTTGGTTATACGAGTTCTGTATGACAAAAATATGAAAAGTAATTTATTGTAAAGTTCATCTAAAAAATAAAATTTTCACTCTACCCTATATCGATCAAGCAATGTCATTTTAAAAGCAATAAAAATCAATTATATATTTCATTTTTATTTAATTTAATGACAACTTAATTGAATTGATTTCTACCTTTAAACAAATGTGTTAATCTTTAAGTAAGAAAAGCTTCATACATATAACAACTTGTAAATAAGAGGAATAACATTATGAATTATCAACATATTATTGTACCTGTGGATGGTTCCGAGATTTCTTTGGCAGCAGCCCGACAAGCTGCCCATATTGCTAAAGCTTTTGGTAGTAAACTTACAGCAATTAGTCTTGTTGCAGTAGATCCATTTAGTGGTGTTGATTTTTATTACATCTCTCCTGTTGTAAAAGATTATTTTGTTGAAGCGCGTGCGAATGCTGAAAAAAACGCTTGCCAAGGTAAAAGCCTTATGTGCTGAAGAAGGCGTTGATATTGATACACAAATTATTCAAGGTGAAATCTCATCTGATGGCATTTTAAAAGCTGTAGAAGACTTAAAATCAGACCTGATCGTTATTGGTTCTCATGGTCGCAAAGGTTTCCAAAAACTTATTTTAGGTAGTTTTGCACAAGATGTTCTAAACAGCACTAAAATCCAAGTTTTGGTAGTAAAAGAATAATTGCTTAGTCAAATAAAAGCCTAATCAGTTGATTAGGCTTTTCTACGTAAAAAAAGCATAAGTTTTACACAGCTTAAAAACCGTTATAAACTATTAGTCTCTTTCCCCCTCTATTTTGTGAGTCACGCCAATGAAGTAAGTCTTTTTTCTCATCAATTTTCTCTTTTTTGATGTGCAAAATAGACTATTTTTAGTGACTTAACGTCTTTATTTAAAGCTTAACTTTCCTATTTTGTACATCCTGTATTTATGAGGTTTTTTTATGACTCAGCAGGCATGTGTAGTATCGCAGCTCACTTTAGAATTTCCTTCAAAAGTGATGTTTAAAGAATTAAATTTTTCACTTGAGCATCATCAAGTATCAGCTTTAATTGGCCGCAATGGTCAAGGTAAGTCTTTACTTATGCAATTGCTCCAAGAGATTTCGCCCACCAAAGAAATGCACATTAGTGGTCAAATTACTTGGCTGTCTAAGCATGCATATTTAGCTCAATTAACGCGCCTTTCTTCATCCACCATTGCAGAAGCTTTAGAGATTGACCAACTTTATAAAGCTTTGCAAAGAGTAGAACAAGGCGAAGCTGAATTCGATGATTATGATTTATTAGAAGGCAATTGGGATCTCCCTTCTGTTTGGGAAGGCTTATTGCGATCGGCTCACTTACCAACCGATTTAAACTTTCCGGTGAAACAGTTAAGTGAAGGACAAAAAACCAAGTTAGCGTTAGCAGCATTATTTTTAAAAACCGATCACTATCTATTGCTTGATGAACCAAGTAACCATCTCGACCAAGATGCTAGACAGTGGTTAATTCATCACCTCAAGAAACATCCGGCGGGTGCTCTTATCATTAGCCATGATCTAACTTTGTTAAATGAAGTGGACCATATTTATCACTTAAATGAACATGGCTTACAGCAAACTACAGGAAACTATGAAATTTTTTATGAGCAATATCAAACACGAGTTGAGGCTTTAGAACAGTCTGTACATCAACATCAACGTGAAGTTAAGCACATGAAGCAGAAGCAACATGATGTTTTAATGAAAGCACAAAAACGTGAGCGTGCTGGCAACAAACTTCGTGATTCAAACTCACAAGCTAAAATTTTACTCGACTTTAAAAAAGAACAGGCTGGACAAAGTTTAGGAGCAATCCAGTCTCAACATCACCGTCAAATTGAGCAAAGCCAGCAGGATTTGAAAAATAAAAAATCACTTCTGGAAACTGTTAAACCTCAACAATTTATATTCCCCTCTTTTCAAAAACGTTCAGGAGAAATTCTTAGAGTTCATGACTTAAAACTCCACTATGGAACACAGCAACCCATCAATTTTGCCCTCAAAGCTTCTCAAAAAACTCACTTAGTTGGTCGTAATGGTGTCGGTAAATCAACCTTGCTTAAACAGATTGTTCAATCTGCTGTAGCGCCTACAGATGAAATTAGCCTGTTTGTAAATTGCTTCTATCTAGATCAGAACTTCAGCTTTTTGTTAGACCATCTCTCTGCTGTTGAGAATTTAAGAAATATTAATCCTGATATTTCTGAGTTAGAGTGGAGAAATCTATTAGGTCAGCTTAGGCTTCGAGGTGAAAAAGGGACTTATCCTTTAGCTCAACTGAGTGGTGGTGAGAAGTTAAAAGTCGCATTGTTAGGTTTAAGTCATGCAGAGACTATGCCTGAACTTTTATTACTCGATGAACCAGAAAATCATCTAGATATTGAATCAAGAGAGCTATTTGCAAATGCTATTTCTAGCTATGAAGGTGCTGTGTTATTAGTCTCTCATGATTTAGCTTTTGTTGAAAAGTGCGGAATTCATGAGTCAATTTATTTAAATTAATATTTTTTAATCTTATATAAAAGCTCTAATTATTAGAGCTTTTATATAGATGGTCTTAATTAGTATTTTATATTTTTATTATTTACTATTTGAAGATCTAAATTAAATGATACGGTTCTATTTTTTCGTGCACTATTTCTCATTTGATAAACTTGAATAATATAGTCACCATCAACGGGTAGTATTACTTCTCCTGAAGAGCCTGTAGTCGAGCCTACTAATAATGCCTTATCTTTGCCTGGCTTTTGACCTGGAGCAAAAACATTAATATAAGCTAAGTTGCTATAACTATTAATGTTAAATTTTAAAACCTGTCCACTTTTTGCAAAAACTCGATACCTTACATCATCATAGCCCTGAAATTTCCCTGTTAAAGTTGTTTGATCAGAACCTTTTAAAAAGCTTACTTTGGTTTCAACATTTCTAGCAACAACAGTTAATGGTAAAGTTGCAATTAATCCTGTTAATAATAAAATTTTAATATTTTTTTTCATTTTTAACCCTCAAAATTCTTTTAAATAATTATAAAAAAGATACTTTTTATTAAATTTTACTTTATGTATAAATTTGATGAGTAACGTTTGAGTTTGTAAGTCTTTTAATAGTTGTTCAAAAAATATATGTCATGAAACTTTAACTTGCCAGCTTATAAAAACCGCCTTAGAATCCGCGCAACGAATTTTTAGGAGCTTCATTGTGAGTACTTGCTCGATTGATAAGAATAAATCATCGACTCAGATTTAAGTATCCACTAAAGCCCACTGGCTCTCTTGTGGATTTAAGAGAGTCCTTCCCTTTTGCTTTATTTCTTATTTATCAGTTGTTTTAAAAAACAAGTAAATACTTACATATGCTCCTTGTTGTTTTGGAGTCATCCATGCTATTTCTTAATTTTAAAAAATCTATCGTTTTTTTTAGCACTTGCTTGGCATTTATTTGTAGCTATGCTGGACGACCAATGGTCGTTGATGATGCTTCTTTAGTCCCAGCCCATTCTTGTCAACTTGACTCATGGATGCAGAATAACCCTAAAGATAAGGAATATTGGGTTATTCCTTCTTGCAATATTGGTGGCAATTTTGAGTTTGGTGTAGGTTTGGGGCGTCATTTTTCTGATGAGGCAGGTAATATCACTTATACAACTGTTCAAGGGAAAACGCTTATAAAACCACTTGAGACCAATAACTGGGGAATTGGTGTTTCATTTTCTAGCCAAATTAATAACAACCACACTAGTGAAAAAGATTGGACTGTGAATGTGCCCTTAAGTATTTCTATGTTGGATGACCATTTCTTATTGCATACTAATGTGGGCTGGCTTAGAGAACACACCACTCACCGCGAGCAAACTACTTGGGGTGTGGGTACAGAAACATTCATTACGAAACCCTTAACGGTTACTGCTGAAGTGTATGGAAATGATCGAAGTGATTCATTTTATCAAACCGGTATTAAATATATGTTGTACAAAGAAAATATACAGTTCAACGCAAGTTACGGTAACCGTTTAAATCAGACTAAAGATGACTCATTTTTTTCAGTCGGTTTAGTGTTTGTGAGTAATCCATTTTTTAAATGAAAATAAAACTAAAAAAGCCCATCTATTGATGGGCTTTTTTAGTTTTATGAGTCTTTATCTAATGAGTGCGGCGTTGTGGTTTTATCTTGCTGTTTGGTATCGTTCTCGCCTTGGCATGCCGCAACAGAGACTGAAATAATTGCTGCTAAACCTAGGGTAGCTATAATTTTAGTCATATCTTACCTCATACAGTTTCCATTGATTAGGTTATAAATACTGACTATCCATATTACGATCAGCATAGGTTTATAGACTTTTTTGTACTTCTCGCATAGAAATGTAAATTAGAATGGAGCACACATAATTAAAGCATTGATAATTAAATAGCAGCAGTTTTAGAGATGAGAGGGATACTTAACTAGTTTTCGCTCATTACTTTAATTATCACTCTTAGAGGTAAGCTTTTGTTAATTGTAGGAAACACAAAAATCTAACCGATCATGCTGTTGCTTAAAGCATGTCCATGAATCTTTTTCAGGTGCTTCAATAATCTTTTTAGTTTTAAAATCACGATAATAAATAGTCGCATCTTTTAAATTCGATAAATTACTTCCCACAGAAATACATGAATCCTCATGAGAACAAATATTTGATTCTTTTATAAATACTTTGCTATTTGGAAAAGTTAATCTTTCAAAGTTAGAACTTAAGTTATTCGTAGAAGAGAGTAAGCAAGTCTCAGTACTATTTTTACCATTCACAATAAAACAGCTTTTATTGACTTCGAAAGGCTCTTGAGCGAATGTACCCGTAGCATAAGGCAATAAAAATAATGTAATAAGGCGCTTCATGTTCTTTCTCACTATGCAACATTTAGTCTAAAACTGCCTATAAATATTCAGACTACATCTAATTTAGCTGTCTATAATACCTCTATTAAGTTTAGTTAAATATTTACTATTTGATAAATTTTACAAAATATTTAAAATTAACTTATAGACTATGTTTTCATTTTAAAAACTATTCATCTAAAACCTTCCAATTTGTTCCAATCTGTGCCAAAGCTGGTAACTCATCACTATTAAAAACATTACAATTATCATCAACAGCAAATCGATAGATGGGTATTGAATCTGCTTGTGTTTTCTTAAAAAAACTGAAATCTTCGGTAATATGTATTAGGTCTGCCGACCGATTATTCCCGGCTATTTTGTTTACTCCTGCACCGGATGGTATATGTATGTAACTTTCACAAGTTATTTCAACACTGTTTCCATCCAAATCTTGATATGAACATTTCATGTTTCAGTCCTTCTATAATTTATATGTGTAGAAAAACTTAACATGCTATACAGATAAGTTATGGATTTTTTTATGATGGCGAATTCAAACATGAGGTGCGACAGTTTCAAAAGCCATATGATAATCAACAAGCTGAGCAAATTTCTCTAATGGTGTAAGCCAATCTAACGCCTTTCTAGGACGAGTATTCAGTGACATGGCAACTTGATTTAAATAATGCTGATCTGCCTGATTTAAATCAATCCCTTTAGGTAAATATTGCCTAATTAAACCATTCATATTTTCGCATGTGCCTTTTTGCCAAGGTGAATGTGGGTCACAGAAATATACATCTATGCCTAAATCTTCTTCGAGTATTTTATGTTCTGACATCTCGCGTCCACGGTCATAG
>NZ_JFWX01000037.1:0-42814 GCF_000588095.1 Acinetobacter sp. 1130196
AACTTAGCACCGGAAATTGCTTTTGCTACAGCCTTACCGTGGCTTGGTGGAAGTAAGCGGTCACGCGAGCCATGTAAGACTATAGTGGGTTGCTTAATTTCACGGTCCAGTTGCAGTAAGGAACCTGTACATAATATTGCTAAAAACTGTTGAAGTACACCAGCAGGATAATAGCTACGTTGATAAAGTTTTCGTGCAGTTTGTACAGCTTCAATATGGTTAATATAACCAGGAGAACCAATCAATTGGAATAATTTTAAGCTGTGGTTAACAATCCCTTCTTCATCACGTGATTCTGGCTTGCCAATTAAGCTTAAAAGTTGTTTAGGAAACGGTGGAGGTAAAAACGGTTGGTTGTTACTTGTAAACATTAAACCTAATTTTTCTACTTTTTCCGGATATTTTGCAGCAAGTATCTGAGCAATCATGCCGCCCATTGAGGCACCGATCACATGCGCTTTACTTATGCCTAAACGGTCGAGAAGCATCGATACATCATCTGCCATATCATAGAGCGTATAAGGTGCACCTTGATTACTTAACCCTAAAGCAAAGCGCCCCATCAATTTCATGGTATTTAAACGTTTACCCTGATGACGTACTTTCGAAGAAAGGCCAATATCACGGTTATCAAAACGAATAACACGAAAACCTTGATCAATGAGCGATTTACAGAAAAAGTCCGGCCAAAATAGCATTTGGGCACCTAGACCCATAATCAGCAAAATGGTGGGATGTTCTGCTTTTCCTCCTACTTCTACATGCAATTCAATACCATTGCCTAAGTTGACTTTAGTTTCTTGCATAAAAGGAGTGTAGGGTGAAATACTAAATTGTAAGGCGCTATTCATGTTATGCATTCCTTGAAGGGAATACTCTCGAGCGAGCATTCCCAATTTAAACCTTATGCTTGGGCAGGAATAAGATCTGGAACAAGCTTAGTTAACGTTAAACGTTGCTTGCCTGCTGTTGCACCTAACAATACGAAACCACGCAATGTTCCTTCATTGTCAATTGCTTTGGCAAGCATACCATCGTCGAATTCTTCAGTTTCCCAATTTACATCGACATCAACCGGAGCCGGTAAAACTGTAAGCGGTGCAGCCGGAGTTTTTACCGCAACTGGCATAGCGGGGTAATGTACATTTGTCTGTTGACCGCTTAATGTTTTTGCTAGAGCACGCGCTTGTTGCATAATTGGCATTACATAAGGAAGCAGGGTACCGTTCACTTCTGCACAGTCACCAATTGCATAAATATCGGCTTTATTGGTTTTAAGCAAGCTATTGGTAATTACACCACGGCTAGTTTGAATATTTGCGCTTTGAGCAAGAGAAATATTCGGTTGTAAGCCAATGGCTGAAAGCACAATATCAGCGACCAAAGTCTGACCATTTGCCAATGTAACCGCGTAATCTTCACCGTTATTGATTTTACTTACTTTTTCAACGGTTGTGCCTAATGCAAATTTAACCCCAGCTTCTTCAAGATTTTCTTGGAAAGCTGAAGCAATGTGTGAAGGTAATAAACGGCCTAACGGTTGAGGCGCTAAATCAATTACCGTTACATCATATTCGCTATGAAGTAAGTCATTGGCAAATTCACAACCAATCAAACCAGCACCCAAAATCACAACACGTTTATCTTTGCGCTGAGCTAGATTTTCACGGAAAGAACGATAATCAATAAGAGAGTTCACCACATGAATGTCATCACTGCCATCACCTGCAATTGCAAGACGAATCGGGTTAGCACCAACGGCTAAAATCAGTTTTGAATACGGCTGATTTGAAGTTACCCCATCTTTTTCCAGAACAAGCTCATGACGCTCAGCTAAAATTTCTTTTACCCATGTAAAAGGTTCAATACGCATATTGAGCTGCGCACTCATTTTTGCGGCATCACCTAAAGGAATCTGTTCTGGAGCCTTTTTACCTGCAAAAGCGTTAGATAACGTTGGTTTTGCATAGTTCACTGCATCATCCGCACAAATCATCACAAGTTCTTGCTCTGGGTTAAGCTTACGGAACTCACGTGCTAAGGTATAACCCGCCATGCCTGATCCGATAATGACGATTGGATGCATTTTTTTCTCCAGAATTAGAATTGTTCATTTAATACGGTGATTGGTGATATATAAAAAAGACCATGTAAATCATGGCCTTTTAATTTAAGACATTAGATCTCGATCATTTCAAAGTCAGCTTTTGAAACGCCACAATCAGGGCAAGTCCAATCATCAGGGATATCTTCCCATTTTGTTCCAGCTGCAATGCCGTCTTGTGGCCAACCTTCTGCTTCATCGTAAATCCATCCACAAACGATACATTGATATTTTTTCATGAGACTCTCCGCACTGATAAGTTTGCTCAAAGCTGCCTTTCAGTAAAACTATTCCATCTATTAATAATGTAACTACGATCCGTTCAATAATAACTAATGTAGCTTTGATCGGGTATCAAATTTTTACGCAGTTCTACATTTAAAGTAAAGCACATAAGGGAGTTTAATCATTCGTAAGCAAAGATGAATGGCATATCGAGACAAATAAGTGGTTATTTAGGCAAAACTTCCACTTAAACGCATAATAAATCATATGTTTTTATTCACTCACTAATGTAATAAGACCTTACGTGATATGAAGGGTTACAAAAAGAACAAAGCATTTATATAAATAAAGCTCTTAAAAACATAAGCTGATTAATAAATAGACAGATAAATTGATGTTTATATAAAACGAGAAAGTTTATTGAACACTTGAGTAACAGAGATAAGGAAATTGAATATGGAAATTCTAGTATATGAAGTAGAAATTAATGCGCCTATAGAAAAAGTATGGGACATACTCTGGAATAGCGAGACATATAATGCATGGACAAAATTCTTTGCACCGGATTCTTCAATGAAGACGGACTGGAAAGTTGGCGGTAATACATATTTTCTAGACGGAGAAGGAAATGGAATGGTTTCAACCATTGAAGAAATGAAAAAGCCTGAAGTATTAATTTTTAAACATTTAGGAATGATTAAAGAAGGAAAAGAAGACTTAGAAAGTGAAGAGGTGAAAAGCTGGAGTGGTTCGTTAGAAAAATATTTTTTAAGCCAAAATGGGAATACTACAACTTTAAAAGTTGAATTGGCCACCTTACCTGAATATATCGGTATGTTAAAAAGTGGCTTTGTTCAAGGTTTTGAAGTTGTAAAACATATTGCTGAAGGAAGTTAATTTATCTTATTCAGTTAATTGTTTAGGCAAAGTATTTTTTATGAATTTTAGAAATAAGATCATTGAGACGAGAAGGATAAGCAAGACGATGATGGCCTCCGTCATATGTTTCTACTGTCATATAAGGTGAAAGCTTTTCCTGTACTTGGTACATATCAAGTTGCTCGTCTCCTAATTCTAAATAAGCCATTTTAGGATTAGAGTGATCAAGATCTTCATCACAAAGGTCGGGATAATCATTACGAAAACTAGGATTAAGGCTTGGATTGGCAACAACAACAGCTAACTTATGTTGAGCAGCTGTTTTTAAAGCCCAATAGCCACCAAGGCTATGACCAACTAATAAATCTGGTTTAATCGTTTCAATTGCTTGATGATAAAAGTCCTTCACTGAGGCATAACTCAAGTTACGATAATCCACATCAATACAAAATTTTTCAGGATGCAAGATGGCATGGAATTTTGTTGATTCACGAGAAGAATCCAAGCCATGTAAAAATAGAATTTTCATTATTTGCTACACAATCTCATAGATAAAATAAAAGGCAAAATAGGCCTTTTAAAAATCGAGGTTATTTGGATTTTTTTATATTTTACTTAAAGCTAAAAAAAATGATCTTAGCGATTGGTCTAACTAATTTTCATCATTCAAACCGCCTTTAATTTGATGGCTTTGACTTTTTTCATTTTTGTTTGATTGAAATCATTCGAAAAACCTCAGCAATCTGTTAAGCTATGCCACTTCATTTTTACTTAATCGAGGCAGAGATGACGCAACAAAACGCTCAATCGACTTCTGAACCAACTATTTCCGAAAACGATTTAATTGCACAGCGTCATGCCAAATTAAAGCAAATCCAAGATGTTGCAAAGGATACTGGAAAGAGTCCTTGGCCAAATACATTCAAACGTGAACATTACGCTGCTGATCTACAAGAACAATTTAAAGATCAGTCGAAAGAACAAATTGAAAGCGCTGAACATGTATATGTAAAAGTCGCTGGCCGTGTCATGTTAAACCGTGGTTCTTTTATGGTGATTCAAGATATGACTGGTCGCATTCAGTTATATGTTGACCGTAAAGGTTTACCAAAAGATACGCTTGAAACGATTAAAGGTTTAGACCTAGGCGACATTATTGCTGCTGAAGGTTATATTGGTCGTTCAGGCAAAGGTGACTTGTATGTACACCTTGAAGGTTTTGAACTTCTTACAAAATCACTTCGTCCGTTGCCAGATAAATTTCATGGTTTGAACGATACAGAAGTTAAATACCGTAAACGTTACCTTGATCTAATCGTAAATGAAGAAACCCGTAAGACTTTTGAAATTCGTGCCAAAGTTGTTGCAGGTATTCGCGCATTTTTAACAAATGAACGTTTCATGGAAGTTGAAACGCCAATGATGCATGTGATTCCAGGTGGTGCGTCTGCACGTCCGTTTGAAACGCATCACAATGCTCTAGATATGCCATTATTCTTGCGTATTGCACCTGAGCTTTACTTAAAGCGTTTGGTTGTTGGTGGTTTTGAGCGCGTGTTTGAAATTAACCGTAACTTCCGTAATGAAGGGGTGTCAACGCGTCACAACCCTGAATTTACAATGATCGAGTTTTATCAAGCTTATGCTGATTATAAAGACTTGATGGCTTTAACTGAAAACATGCTTGAAAAGCTAGCTCTTGATATTTTAGGTACGACTGATGTGCCTTACCAAGGTGAAGTGTTTAGCTTTAAAGGGCCATTCAAGAAAATCTCTATGTTCGATGCGATTTTAGAGAATAACCCTCAGTTCACACCTGAAAATGTAGGTGATCGTGAGTTCCTTGCAAAATTTGTGCGTGAAGAGCTGAAAGAAGAAGTTAAACCTGGTTTCGGTTTAGGTAAACTTCAAACAATTGTATTTGAAGAAACGGTTGAGACTAAACTCCGTCAACCTACTTTTATTACTGAATATCCAGCCGAGACTTCTCCACTCGCTCGTCGTAATGATGACAATCCGCACATTACCGATCGTTTTGAATTTTTCATCGGCGGACGTGAATTGGCAAATGGCTTTAGCGAGTTAAATGATCCGATTGATCAGGCTGAACGTTTCCAAGCTCAGGTTGCGGAAAAAGATGCAGGTGATGATGAAGCAATGCATTACGATGCAGAGTTTGTTGAAGCGCTTGAATATGGTTTACCTCCAACAGCGGGTGAAGGTATTGGTATTGACCGTTTGGTTATGCTTTTTGCAGATGCGCCAAGTATTCGTGATGTAATTTTATTCCCGCATATGCGTCGTAAAGAAGGTTAATTTAATATTCAATAAAAAAGGCAGTGTAAACTGCCTTTTTTATTAACTATTTATATATAAAAAAAACTTAAATTATAGAAAACTTAAGACCTCGTTAAAAAATGTAATTGCACAGTTTAACAATTGCAAATTTGCAATAAAAAAATTAATGTGTTGCTCATAAATAACTTTGAGAATTGTGCTGACATGTTTTTAAGAAAAACACTTTCAATTGCATTATTAGCTACTGCCTCATCAGCTGTTTTTGCCCAAGGTTTGGTGCTTAATAATGATGATTTACGTACAGATTTAAATTGGTTAAATCAGCAAGGTGTCATTAACATCAGTACTTCTACTTGGCCTTTAAGTGGTGATGAAATTCAGCGTGCACTCTCTCAGGCTAAAGTAACACATCCAGCTCAACAAAAAGTTATTAACTCAGTTCTCAATGCATTAAAGGCAGATAACGATACAGTTAAAGTGGGTGCTTTTGCTGGAACAGATATCAAAGATATTCCTCAAGCATTTGGGAATAATCATAAATCACAGTATCAAGGCTCTGTAGAGTTTAATGCTGGTGGTGAAAACTGGGATGCAAAAATCCGTGTAAACGCAGAAAAAGATCCGCAAATTGATAATGGTCATGATGCCAATGTGGAAGGTTCGTATGTCGCTGGTAAAATCTGGAACCAATGGGTTGTTGCCGGTCAAATTCCAACATGGTGGGGACCTGGGCATGATGGTAGTTTAATCCGTGGTGATGCAAGTCGTCCTGTTTATGGGGTGACAGCTCAAAGAGCTATACAAAATGCATTTGATACCAAATGGTTATCTTGGATTGGGCCTTGGCAATACCAACTATTTGCAGGTCAGTTAGATGATTATAAAGCTATTCCACATGCTAAGTTATTAGGTTTGCGTGTTACTGCAAGTCCATTACCTTACTTGGAACTAGGTGCTTCACGAACTTTACAATGGGGTGGTGAAGGGCGTTCTGAAAGTTGGAACTCATTATGGAATGCAATTAAAGGTAATGATAATGTTTATGATGCAGCTGAAGACAGATCTAATCAAATTGCTGGATTTGATGCTCGTTTAAATCTTCAATCACTTTTAAATGCCCCTGTTGGTATTTATGGTCAATATGTAGGTGAAGATGAAGCGGGGCACTTACCATCGAAGAAAATGTATTTAGCTGGTGCTGATTATTCTTCTAGCTATAAAAATATGCCTTATCAACTTTATGCTGAATGGGCAGATACACGTACTAATGGCGATGTAAAAGGAATTTCTTATAACCATTATATTTATACAGATGGTTATTACCAGCATGGTTTCCCTCTAGGGCATGCAATGGGTGGTGATGGTCAAATGTATTCTGTTGGTGGCGATATTCGATTTGACACGATGAATCGCTTAAGTGGTCGTGCAATGGTTGTTAAAGTGAATGAATCTAACTTGGCAATCAATAAAGCTTTCCCTAAAGAAGATAAAATTAAAGCGCTTGATTTAACTTGGACGCATTACATCAAACCAGATCTTCCATTAAAAATTAATGGTTGGATTAGTGACTCTGATTTAGAGGGTAATGATTCAGGTGCATCTATTGGTATTGAAATTCCGTTAGAACGTAAAATGTTTGGTTTCTAAGAATTAAATAATGCTATAGAAAGAGAGAAGCTAAAATGGCTTCTCTTTTTTTATTGTATTTAAAGAAATCTAAAGATGAGATCGTGATTTGCTTCGGTTAACGATGCGAGCTAGGATGGACATGTTATCTATGCGAATCAGTATCTTACATTTATATGATGAATTTGAATATCAATATGAAAAAACAAGCAAAAGAAAACAGTTTTAAATCACTATAATGCATAACTAATGCTATAAGCCTCATAAAGGCTTGTGGTTGGATTATTTATCACAAAAAATTGGAGTTGTTATGGCACTCGTTCCTCCACATGGTCTTCTAAGTGGTGGTTTAATACCACTTCTAGATTTTATGGGCAAAATGGATAGAGAAGGACGTGTTCATGACTGAATCAAGACTTACACATCTCAAGCAACTTGAAGCTGAAAGTATTCATATTATTCGTGAAGTTGCGGCAGAATTTGAAAACCCAGTCATGCTTTACTCAATTGGTAAAGACTCGGCTGTAATGCTCCATCTTGCATTAAAAGCATTTTATCCTGCGAAGCTTCCTTTTCCTTTATTACATGTAGACACTGGATGGAAGTTTAAAGACATGATCGCGTTTCGCGATAACATGGCAAAAACGCATGGCTTTGATTTAATTGTTCATCAGAACAAAGAAGGCCGTGAAGCAGGTATCAATCCATTTGATCATGGTAGCTCAAAATATACAGATATTATGAAAACCCAAGCTTTAAAACAGGCTCTGGACAAATATCAATTTGATGCTGCTTTTGGTGGTGCGCGCCGTGATGAAGAAAAATCACGTGCGAAAGAGCGTGTGTATTCATTCCGTGATAGTAAGCACCGTTGGGATCCTAAAAACCAACGTCCTGAACTTTGGAATCTTTACAATGGTAAAGTGAACAAAGGCGAAAGTATTCGTGTATTCCCATTATCAAACTGGACTGAGTTAGATATTTGGCAATATATCTATTTAGAAAATATTCAAATTGTTCCTCTTTATTTCTCTGCTGTTCGTCCTGTGGTTGAGCGTAGTGGTACGCTCATTATGGTGGATGATGAACGCATGCGTTTAAAAGAGGGTGAAGTTCCGCAAATGAAGTCTGTACGTTTCCGTACGCTAGGCTGTTATCCATTAACAGGTGCAGTCGAGTCTGAAGCTGATACATTGCCAGAAATTATTCAGGAAATGTTATTGGCAACAAGTTCTGAGCGTCAAGGTCGTATGATTGACCATGATGAAGCAGGCTCAATGGAAAAGAAAAAGCAAGAAGGCTATTTCTAAGACAGTTTCTAAATTTGTGGAGTTTGAGCAATGTCTCATCAATCAGACTTAATCAGCCAAGACATTCTGGCTTATTTAAAACAACATGAACAAAAAGACCTTTTACGCTTTTTGACTTGCGGTAATGTAGATGATGGTAAAAGTACCTTAATTGGCCGTTTACTTTACGATTCAAAATTGATTTATGAAGATCAATTGCAAGCTGTAACACGTGACAGTAAGAAAGTGGGTACAACAGGTGATGCACCGGACTTGGCATTACTTGTAGATGGTTTGCAGGCCGAGCGTGAGCAGGGTATTACCATTGATGTAGCTTATCGCTATTTCTCGACTGAAAAGCGTAAATTTATTATTGCTGATACACCGGGACATGAACAATATACCCGTAACATGGCAACTGGTGCATCGACTGCTGATCTTGCAATCATTTTGATTGATGCACGTTATGGTGTACAAACTCAGACTCGTCGCCATACATTTATTGCAAGTTTGCTTGGTATTAAGAATATTGTAGTTGCCATTAATAAAATGGACTTGGTTGAATATTCACCTGAGCGCTTTAATGAAATTCAGATTGAATATGATGCATTCGTGAGCCAGTTAGGTGATCGTCGCCCAGCCAATATTTTATTTGTTCCAATTTCTGCTTTGAATGGCGATAACGTTGTAAATCCATCGGCTCATACTCCTTGGTATAAAGGCCAGACTTTGATGAGTATTCTTGAGTCTGTGGAAATTAGCCGTGAGTCAAATAAACATGAATTCCGTTTCCCAGTTCAATATGTGAACCGTCCAAACCTCGATTTCCGTGGCTTTGCGGGTACGGTTGCTTTAGGTGAAATTAAAGTTGGTGATGAAATTGTAGCGTTACCTTCTGGTAAGCGTTCTACAGTTAAAGAAATTGTTACTTTTGACGGTAACCTTGAGCAGGCAGTTGCAGGCCAAGCAGTTACATTAACGTTAAATGATGAAATTGATATTAGTCGCGGAAACGTGCTGGTACGTGCAGGTGAGCAACCATTAATTTCACGTAGCGTTCGTGCTTCTGTGGTATGGATGAATGAGCATCCACTTGTAAAAGGTAAGTTGTACAATATTAAGATTGGTACACAAACCGTTCCAGCAAAAGTGACGAACATTCACTACCGTGTAAATGTGAATACACTTGAGCATACTCAGGTCGAAGAGCTTGAGTTAAATGCAATTGCGGATGTTGTGGTTGAGTTCGATGCTCCAGTCGTGTTTGACCGTTATCAAGATTCGCGTTACACAGGTTCATTTATATTTATTGACCGTTTAAGTAACGTGACCGTTGGTGCGGGCATGGTAGAGGCGGCTGTAGAATGGACTGCTCATAGCAATGCTGTTACTGCCGAAGACCGTGCTGCTCGTTTAGGTCAAAAACCTGCCGCTATTGGTGTTTCTGCACAATTAATTGAAAAAGCTCAAGCTTTAGAAAGTTTGCTGATTCAGCAAGGTGTAGTTGCAATTGCAAAAGCAAGCTTAACAGCTGAGCAATTGGTTCTATTACGTGAGACGGGTGTTGTGGTTATCACAACTTCTGTGGAAGGTATAGATACAGAGATAACTGCTGAAACTGTGGAAGAAGCAGTAGAAAAAATCGTGGAATTGGTTCGTCTTTAATAGATTGAAAATGAGTTCTAAAAAAACCCGCGTAAGCGGGTTTTTTTATTGAGTTTAGAAAATATTTTGAGTTTTTAACATTAAATATTCTCTTAAATCTTTAGGATAGTTCTGAATCATCTTTAAAAATGTATCTCGATCACCTTGATATAAGGCACGTGTTGCTTCTTCATAATTTGGCATATTACCTAACATGGCAGACATAAAACGATCGATGGCTTGTTTGGCGAGCATAATATTGCCTTCCGAATTTGGGTTATTTAACTCTTTATCAATTAACTTGCGAATCACTGCTGATGCACTCGCACTTTGTTGATCTAACCAATCCCAATGTTTTTTCTGTAAAGTGATTTCACGCGAAATTACGCCAAGTTTAGGTCGTCCAACTTTTTTAATTTCTTCCGGCTCAGCATAACGTTGTTGAAATTCTTGTTCCGAACCAGAAAGGTCAAGATCAATTTGTTGACCTGTTTGATCATTAAAAATCAGAATATTTTCCGTTGTTTTCGGAAGTTCTTTGAGTTTTTTTGCAAGTTCAACAAGGGAGTCACTCGCAATAAACGTGCTTCCAGTGAAAGCAGTATAGGTGATTTTAGTATTCATTTTAGCCGTATATTTTTATCAGGGTAAAATAATATTATCAGGGTAAAATTAATTTGGCAAATAGTAAAATTCATAACCAAAGAATTATCAGGTTTTATGAATGTAGTCTCTTAGATTAGGACTATAAAAATAGTCAAGATAATCGACCATTTAAAATTTTGTTCTGCTTTAATATTGCTTTTATGAGAGAATGTGTCTTTAGTTGTATGTATAAGGACTCCTATGTTTGAGCAATCTCCTGAATCTTTAAGCGATATCGAAATTTTAGACATTTTACAGTCGATGAAAAAAGATAAGCTAGATACGGAAGCACATGAGATCATCCGTAGCGGGGGGAAAGCAGGACGTCAGGAAGCGCATAAACAGGCTTTGGTAGCACTAAATACAAATTTTGAAGAGAAATTTGTAGAAGCAGTTACTCTTGCACTAGGTTTAAATGCAGCTCAAGCTAAAAAAATTCGCTATAAAAAAGATCGAATTCGTATTTTAAAAGCACGTGGTATTGATTATTTAGCTATTGATGGGGCAGAAACAGCGCAAGTTTTGGCACAAATTTCACAAGCAATTGTTCGTGAAGATGGGATAGTTACCCATGACTTACATGATATCTTCCCATTTTGGAAAGAAGGTTGGCCAATGGTGCAATTTGATAATGCCTATAAAATTTTAGAAGAAGATATTACCTTGCACTTTCATGCGTTCTTAGATGCCATGATTGAGTATGTGAATAAATAAAAAAAAGCCCCAATTGGGGCTTTTTTTTTTATAGCAGAATATGCTTAGATTGCACTAAAAAGTGGGAAAACACCAATCACTAAAGCTGTACCCATTAACACCATACAAGTAATAAATGCCCATTTAAAAGTGAACTTTTGATGATCTGCAAAATCGACTTTAGCAAGACCACATAACAAGTAAGTTGATGGAACAAGAGGTGATAATAAGTGTACAGGTTGACCTACAATTGAAGCACGAGCAATCGCTTCTGGACTAATACCATAATGTGAAGCAGCTTCGGCAAGAATAGGCAATACACCATAGAAGAATGCATCGTTTGACATAAAGAACGTCAAAGGCATGCTTACCAACGCTGTAATTGGTGCAAGATATGGTCCCATGCTTGCAGGAATCATTGCGACAAATTCTTTAGACATCGCTTCAACCATGCCTGTGCCAGATAAAATCCCTGTAAAAATCCCTGCCGCAAAAATTAAACCGACAACAGCCAAGATACTATCTGCATGCATAGCGATACGTTTCTTCTGCATATCAACATCTGGATAGTTAATAAGCATCGCAATACAGAACGCCAGCATGAATAACACTGACATTGGTAAAATACCTTTGATCAACGCAATCATAAGAATAATGGTAAGTACCATATTTACTTTACGTAAATGTGGACGAGTCGCTTCCGGATCTTTTGAAACGGTAATGTTGTCACCATGGTGACTTTCAAGCTCAATTACCCCTAGACGTTTTTGCTCATAACGACCATATAAATATGCCAAGAAGAATAACCAGCCAATACTAATCACCATTGGAATGATCATTGGTACAAAAATATGGCTTGGGTCGACTTGAAGCGCACTCGCTGCACGAGCAGTAGGGCCTCCCCATGGTGTTAAATTCATGACACCACTACATAACAACATAAGTGCTGTCATGATCAGTGTATTCATACCTAGACGTTGATAGAGAGGAAGCATTGCTGCGACACAAATCATATATGTAGTCGAGCCATCACCATCAAGAGAAACTAATGTAGTTAAAAAAACGGTCCCTAATGTAATTTTTAGAGGGTCACCTTTAACTTTTTTCAAAATCCATTTAACCGGAGGATCGAAAAGACCTGCGTCGATCATTAAGGCAAAATATAAAATCGCGAATAATAGCATTACGCCAGTAGGCGCAAGTTTTTTGATGCCTTCTAGCATCATTTCGCTGAGACCCTTAAGCTCAATATGACTTAAGCTTTCAAAATAATGACCAAGGCCCCAGGCGATAAGAGAAAAAATAAATGGGATAAGAATTAAAGCAATAATAGGGCTTAAACGTTTGGACATGATTAAATACATGAAGCATAAAATCATGCCAACACCAAGTAATGTCAGCATACAATCAATCCTTTGCCTTTAGTTTTACTGAACAAGTTTATTCAAAACTCTGACTTTGATTATTCTTATGAATTTTTATTAAAAAGACAAATAATATATTTAGTTTATTTGGTTAATATATATTCACTTGGAAAGGTATATTCTAGGAAAATACTGAATATATATATTATTGGTATAGTCTATTTATAATATATAGTAGTTATTATTAGAGCATATAAAACCTTTATCATATTTGGAATTATCATATATTTTTAACAATTATATTTGTTTTTGAATGCTGAAATGAGAAGTATACCCATTTACATTGCTTGCTATAGCTACGTTACATAAGTAAGAGGAAGCTGTAAATGCTTTATGTGCAAATTTTTATTTCTATTTAATTAAAAATTTTTATTTTAATTAAAGAGTTAATTTATATATTTAAAAATATGATTAAGATAATAAATTAAACTTTTAAAATGACAATATCTTAAAATAAGTATGAGTTTAAAAATTATTTTATTAAAAAAATATCCCGCTTTAATTAGCAGGATATTTTGCACCAAAATAAATCAATTTTCATCTGGTGTTGAGGGGAGGTCAGATTTTTCTAATACACGTGTTACCAGTAACTGATCAATTTTAAAATGGTCCACATCGACAACTTCGAATTTATAACCACCGAATTCAACAAAATCTGCGGGGCGAGGAATTTTGCGTAAACGGTACATCATAAATCCGGCTAATGTTTCATAATTTTCTTCATCAGGCATTTCATCAATTTCTAGAGCATGTCTTAGGTCATCAATTGGTGTACTTCCATCAATTAACCAAGAATTATTATCACGTTTAATAATTTGCTGCTCTTCTTCAATTGGGGTAACCCAATCGCCCATAACGGTAATCATAATATCGCTTAAGGTAATAACACCGACCACAAGCGCGTATTCGTTAATTACAACGGCAAATTTTTCTTTTGTTGAGCGGAAGCGATCAAGTAATTCAGAAAGTGTTAAAGTGTCAGGAATAATGAGAACATTACGTATAGTTGATTCATTTAACTGTGTAGGCGATTGATTATTTAAAATACGAACTAAAAAATCTTTGGCATCTACATAACCAATAACCTGATCAATATTTTCATTACAAACCAAAAATTTAGAATAAGGATATTCCGCTAGTTTTTGTCGAATGCTGTCTTCATGTTCATTTAAAGTAAAATACACAACATTTTCACGCGTTGTCATACTTGACGGCACTGTGCGTTCTTCAAGCTCAAATACATTTTCAATAAAGTGATGTTCTTGTTTCTGAAGTACGCCTGCTTGGGCACCAGCATCCATAACTGCTGAAATATCATCAAAAGTTATATTATCTTCACGTGTTGTATTTACTTTAAATAAGCGAAATAACAAGTTTGCAATTGCGTTGATTCCCCAAGCTAAAGGCTTACAGATTTTAATAAAAATCTGAATAGGATTAATCACGCTAATTGCGATTTTTTCAGGTGCAATCATTGCCAATCGTTTTGGCATGAGATCGGCAAATAAAATAAATAAAGAAGTTACCAAGGTGAAAGATAGGGCGAAACCAATTGTTTGCGTCCACGGACCTTGGTAAAAGCGGTCAACTAAGTTGACAAAGAAAGGACGAAATGCAGCTTCACCCAAGATACCGCCTAAGATTGCGACAGCATTTAGGCCAATTTGGGATGCTGCAAAAAAGTCTGCAGATTGTTCTTGTAAATCAAGTACCTGTTGAGCACGTTCTTCGCCAGCTTCGGCCAAAATTTTTAACTTTACTTTTCTGGCACCAGCTAGAGCAATTTCAGTTAAAGATAAAAAGCCTGCTGCGATGATGAGCAGTACGATGATAATGATATTTTGAAAGAGACTCACAAATCACCCGAGGATCATCATTATTATGACTATGTTTTAACACAAAAAAGCGCTGAGGTAATCAGATTGATTGCTCAGCGCTTAAGATAATGTTTGAAAGAGACAATTAAATTAAAATTTATTTAATAGTGGGAAAATTGTGAATTATTAGTTAGGAATTCACGATTTTCCTCTTCGATCATTTGGCGAGCAACGAATAAAATAAGTTGGCGTAACCAGCGATGAGCTGGATGATGATGTAATAATGGACACCATGCCATCTTGAGTTCGAACTCAGGAATATAAAACGGTGGATCCTTAATGACTAATTTTGGATTTTGTGCTTGCAAACGAGCCATTCGAGTTGGAAGCGTCGCAATCAAATCAACATTTTGAGCAAGTAATGCTGGCATTTGATAGTGGCGCGTAAACACAGAAATTTTACGACGTTGACCAATACGTTCTAATGCCTGATCAATCCAGCCTAGGCCACCTTGTTTGTCAGGGTTTACCCCAAAACCTACACCCATACCAGTTTTAGATACCCAAATATGTTGAGCATCTAAATAGCTTTTTAAGTTTAAATGAGTAACAGCAGGGTGTTTGTCATTTAAAATACAGCTAAAGCTATCACGCCAAACTAAAACTTGGTGGAAGCTTTGTGGAATTTCATTGAAGCGATTAATTGCTAGATCAACTTTACCTTGCTCCATGTCTCTATATGACACGTCACTTGGAGTGAGAAAATCGAGTACAACGTTGGGTGCTTCAGAGCGTAGAGCTTTAACAAGACGAGGAACTAGGGTTGCTTCTGCATAGTCAGAAGTCATAATACGGAAAACGCGATTACTGGTATAAGGGCGGAATTCGGTACGCGGTTCCAAAATCATGGAAAGATCAGAAAGGGCATCGCGAATACGTGGTTGTAATTCAAGCGCACGTTCTGTCGGCGTCATCCCTTCAGATGAACGGATCAGGAGAGGGTCATTAAATAAATTACGCAAACGGCGTAAAATATTACTCATGGCAGGTTGAGTAACACCAAGTTGTTCGGCTGCGCGAGTAACATTTTTTTCACGAAGAAGAACATCAAGATATATTAATAGATTAAGATCTACCCGCTCCAGATTCATAAAAAAAATACCGAAAATAAAACCCTAAAATTGTTTCAAATTATGCCATATTTAAAGAACATTGTGTGAAAAAATGATGAGAAAAACGACATTTTTTGTTGAAATTAAGTATGCCTGAAAAGCACCTCAAATGCTCGATTTTGTTATCTTTGATATGTTTTTATATTTGTAGTTATGGAAGAAATATTTTTAATTAATATTTAGTATTGTTCTAGCATGTTGATTGACTTTTTTCATTGGCAAAAGTCGCCTAATTTACAATTGACTTTTAACACTAAAAATGAATGGAAAAATCTTAAGAACTGTATAAAAATAAAACTTGGAGAGTTTTTTGATCAAAATACTATACTCCTTTAGGATTATTTTGTTTTTATAAACAAAGTGTTATGTTTTTTAGTTTTACTTATAATATCGATTTATTGGTATATTTTTTAAATAAATACTGAAGATTAACGAAGGATATTGGATTAATTGATTGGCTAAGTCTAAGCTGTGTACATGAAGAAGCAGCTGGTGTCATAAGAAATTTAAGTAACATGACTCTAGGCTTCGATCGATGAAATCCTAAAATGAATACAGGACAATATCATGACTACATATCAAACAGCGATTGATGCAGTACGTGAATTAAAATCAAAATTCGGCAACACTTGGGCAGACATTAGCCCAGAAGATGCTGCTCGTATGCAACTTCAAAACCGTTTCAAAACAGGTTTAGATATTGCTAAGTATACAGCTGCGATTATGCGTCGTGATATGGCTGAATACGATGCTGATTCAAGCAAATATACTCAATCATTAGGTTGCTGGCATGGTTTCATCGCTCAACAAAAAATGATTGCTAACAAAAAATACTTCGGTACTACTAGCAAACGTTATATCTACCTTTCTGGTTGGATGGTTGCTGCACTTCGTTCAGAATTCGGTCCACTTCCTGACCAATCTATGCACGAAAAAACTTCAGTACCTGCTTTAATCGAAGAAATCTACACTTTCTTACGTCAAGCTGATGCAAAAGAATTAAATGACTTGTTCCGTGCTTTAAACAAAGCAAAAGAAGCGGGTGACTCTGCGAAAGTAGCTGAAATCACAGCTCAAATCGACAACTTCGAAACTCACGTTGTGCCAATTATTGCGGACATCGATGCTGGTTTCGGTAACGAAGAAGCAACTTACTTACTTGCTAAGAAAATGATTGAAGCTGGTGCTTGTGCGCTTCAAATCGAAAACCAAGTATCTGATGCAAAACAATGTGGTCACCAAGCTGGTAAAGTAACTGTTCCACATGCTGACTTCATCGCTAAGATCCATGCTCTTCGTTATGCATTCTTAGAATTAGGTGTAGAAGAAGGCGTTATTGTTGCTCGTACTGACTCTGAAGGTGCTGACCTTACTCAAAGCATCCCAGTAGTTAAAGAACCAGGTGACATCGCCTCTAAATATATTAGCTACTTAGACACTCAAGAAATTGATATTTCTGAAGCAACTGATGATGAAATCTTAATTAAACGTGATGGCAAGTTACACCGTCCAACTCGTTTAGCTTCTGGTTTATATCAATTCCGTGAAGGTACTCAGATTGACCGTGTTGTACTTGACTGTATCACTAGCCTTCAAAATGGTGCTGACTTACTTTGGATCGAAACTCCGACTCCAAACGTAAAAGAAATTGCACACATGGTTAACCGTGTTAAAGAAGTGGTTCCAAATGCGAAGCTTGTTTACAACAACAGCCCATCATTCAACTGGACTTTAAACTTCCGTCAACAAGCGTATGACCGTTGGGTTGCTGAAGGTAAAGATGTATCTGCTTACGACCGTGCTAAATTAATGAGCGCTGAGTACGACAACACTGAATTAGCTGCTGATGCTGATGAAAAAATCCGTACTTTCCAAGCAGACGCTGCGCGTGAAGCTGGTGTGTTCCATCACTTGATCACACTTCCTACATACCACACTGCTGCTCTTTCTACTCACGAATTGGCACAAGGTTACTTCGGTGATCAAGGTATGTTAGCTTATGTTGCTGGCGTACAACGTAAAGAAATCCGTGGCGGTATCGCATGTGTGAAACACCAAGCAATGGCTGGTTCAGACATCGGTGATGATCACAAAGAAATCTTCGCTGGTGAAAACGCACTTAAAGCTGGTGATGACTCTAAAAACACAATGAACCAATTCTCAGCTCACTAAGAATTGACTTCATAAAAAACCGCTCAAATGAGCGGTTTTTTTATTTATATTGAAAAAATTTATTAGTCTTCTTTTTTCAACACATAATGTTCAGCCAAAGAACCTTCAACTTTTTTACCTTCCATGTCTAATGCAGTAGCAGTATTCTCACCAATAAAGAATTTACGGTTTTGAGCTTTATCATCTAAGGTAATAACAGAAGTATTGTCTTTATCGAAAGCAAACTTACCGTGTGTTTCAAATGGGTTTGTATCACCTTTACCTAAATAAGTTTCATTCAACTCATAAGTTTTATCATCTTTTAATTTTAATTCAGTTTTGATGCCTTCACAGTCTGCGCAAGGAAGTGTTCCTTTGTATTTACCATTCCAGTCGAGAGAGTTCTCTGCTGTATGTTCAGTATCTACGGCAACAGCATTACTTGCTTCAGTAGTTTGTACAGGGGTAGATGCATCAGAAGTTGTCTCTGTTTTATTTTCGTGTTTATTACATGCGACAAGGAGAGTACTCATAAGTGCAATTGCTAATAATGATTTTTTCATAATGACCAAAACCTCAAAATAAAAAATAAAAAGTATTTAAAGCCTAGAAAAAAAGAAAATAAAATAAAAGCGTTACTATGTTGCTTAATTTTATCAAAAGGTAAAGTGAATGCTTATTAGGAACCTTTTAATAGTAATTTTTAAAATTAAGTTGGTGGGGTAGAGGTATCCATTCGGGCGATTTAATGGATACCTGTTTTTAATTATGGCTGTGCAGAAACTCCACCTAGAGAGTCGCATGCTGCTTTATAAAGTTCATATTGCTTCTTTACCACTTCATCTAAAGGCATAGCGAATAATTCTTCACCCTCTTTATAACTTTCTACATAAGTGGTCGCTTTATCTTTACTCACGGCTAAAGTTTGTTGGTAATAAGAATTGATAGAGCTTGTAGGCATTTCACTGGTTTCAACATTTTTACATTGAAAATTATTTAATAGTTTTTCTGCACGTTTGAGCTCACTAGATTGGCCAAAAATACACCCAGTTAAAAATACAAAAGGTACTAACACGAAAAAGATTTTCATGGAAAAAATTTATAAGAGCGAGGATGGGCGCTATTGTATAAATAATTCCATGCTTTACTGTGGTTTTATGTTAGACATTGACTATTTTTTAACTCATTAAAATAAAAAAATTGTTTCTAAGTTTGTAATGACCTCTTTTTGTATTTGGTGCATATTTTGCTTACTAAAAAAGCCATTATTAAAAATGAGCCAAAATGAATCGGATTCAGCAATTTTCTCAGACTTCTTTAGCACCATTTTGGTATGCACAATTAGAGCTTGGTTTTAGTTTTAAAAATTCTCGCACCATAATGAGTCATAGAAAACATCATGGCCCTGTTCGGGTGCAAAAAATGCTCTGGCCCGAAAAAACTGGAGTTTGCCACGCTATTATTGTTCATCCACCAGCAGGAATTGCAGGAGGGGATCATCTTACTTTCCAAATTGAAACAGCAGAGCAGGCACATGCAGTTATTACCACACCTGGAGCTGGGAAATGGTATAGAACCAATGGTAAACAGGCTTTTCAGCATATTTATCTGACTGTAAAAAATGACTCTATTTTAGAGTGGATGCCACAAGAAACGATGTTATTTGATGGTGCTGTAGCACATTCGGAAACACATATTCACCTTGAACAAACAGCAAGTTTTATTGGATGGGATATGCTGGTTTTGGGCCGACAGGCTCGAGCTGAGAATTTTGTTCATGGAAGTTATCACAATCAATTTAAGTTATGGCGTGAGAATAAATTACTAGTTGCCGATACTTTATATTTTGAGGGGGGAGATCGCTGGTTAAGCTCATGTTTAGGAATGAATAATCTGGCTGTAATGGCAAGTTTCTGGGCTGTACCGCCAGCAAAATTCCGTTCTTCATTTTATTTAGAGCAACATATTGAACTCATTCGTGAACTCATTATGCGTATGGATGTGCCTGTGACTTTGACGTTACTAGAAGATGTGCTGTGTGCGCGGTTTTTAGGAAATGATGTGCGAGTTTGCCATGATGCTTTCGCGGCTATAAGAGCAAGATTAAGACGGTATTGGTTTGATTTAGATGAGGAATTCCCAAGAATTTGGAAAACTTAATTTACGTTAAATTGCGTATTTTAAAAACGATTAAAACAAGTATGCTGCTTTTGAGCACGCATTTTGCTTAAAGAAAACTAGATGCTATTAGGAAAGAGATATGGAACTCAATCCAACAGAAAAAGATAAGTTACTCATTTTTACCGCAGGTTTGGTGGCTGAGCGTCGTAAAGCACGAGGTTTAAAGCTGAATTATCCAGAAGCTGTTGCGTTTATTTCGGCAGCCTTACTTGAAGGTGCTCGAGATGGAATGACGGTGAGTGAACTTATGCACTTTGGCACGACTTTATTAAAGCGTGAAGATGTTATGGATGGCGTAGCGGAAATGATTGCTGAGGTTCAGGTCGAAGCAACTTTTCCTGACGGTTCGAAATTAGTCACTGTTCATCAGCCAATAGTATAAAAGGAACGCTTATGATCCCCGGTGAAGTTATTACTCCAGACACTGATATTGAACTGAATGTCGGACGAGAAACTTTAAAAGTTGTGGTGGCTAATCTTGGCGACAGGCCTATTCAGGTGGGTTCACATTTTCATTTTTATGAAGCAAACGATGCCTTACAGTTTGATCGTGAGATAGCAAAGGGTTTTCGCTTAAATATTGCGGCGGGTACTGCGATACGTTTTGAACCAGGGCAAAGCCGAGAAGTGGAACTTGTTGCTTTAGCTGGTAAGCGAGAAGTATATGGTTTTGCTGGTCGGGTAATGGGGCGTTTGGATGAAAATGTTGATTAGAAAAGCAACGAAAGATGACACGGATAATATTGTTGCCATAATTGCTCCATATGTAGATCAAGTGATTGCAAATGATGAAGGGCGCTCACGCTTTAAACCAGAAGTCATACAAACAATTTTTGATCGAGAAGATATTCATTATTTTGTTGGAGAGATTGATCAACAGGTCGTGGGTATAGTCGCTTATATGGAACCCTCACATTTAATGCATTTTTTTATTAAAAAAACATATTTGAAACTAGGTCTAGGGCGACAACTTTGGGATTTCATAGAAGAAAAAATTAAAAATGAAAATATAGACGTTGAAAAAATTACGGTGAATTCAAGTTTTTATGCTCAAGATATCTATGAAAAATTTGGTTTTATTGTAAGTGGTGATGCTGCTGAAAAATGGGGAATCCGGTTTATCCCGATGACAAAATATTATGCTTTGCTATCAGAAAAATAAGGAACTAATCGTATGAAAATGTCACGTCGTGCATATGCTGAGATGTTTGGTCCAACGGTTGGAGATCGTATTCGACTAGCTGATACAGAGCTTTTTATTGAGGTTGAACAAGATTTAACGACATATGGTGAAGAAGTTAAATTTGGCGGTGGTAAAGTCATTCGTGACGGGATGGGACAATCGCAACTTTTAGCTGATGAAGTTGCCGATACAGTCATAACCAATGCTTTAATTCTGGATTGGTGGGGAATTGTTAAAGCCGATGTAGGTTTAAAAAATGGCCGAATCTGGAAAATAGGAAAAGCTGGAAACCCCGATATTCAACCTGACATTACTATTCCTTTAGGTGCTGCAACAGAAGTGATTGCGGGTGAAGGGCAAATTTTAACGGCAGGGGGGATTGATACCCACATTCACTGGATCTGCCCGCAGCAGGTTGAAACCGCGCTGATGTCTGGGACAACAACAATGGTAGGTGGGGGTACAGGACCAGCAGCCGGAACTTCGGCAACCACAGTAACTCCAGGGCCTTGGCATATTGCGACCATGTTGCAGGCGATTGATGATTTGCCTATGAATATTGGCCTGCTAGGCAAAGGGAATTTGAGTTTACCTGACCCTATTCGTGAGCAAATTAAGGCTGGGGTAATTGGATTAAAATTACATGAAGATTGGGGCTCAACACCAGCAGCAATTGATAACTGCTTGAGTGTGGCAGACGAGTTTGATGTTCAGGTCGCAATTCACACGGATACTTTAAATGAAGGTGGTTTTTTAGAGGAAACCCTAGCAGCTTTTAAAGATCGTACCATTCATACGTACCATACTGAAGGTGCAGGTGGTGGACATGCTCCCGATATTTTAAAAGCAATTGGGCAAAGTAATGTCTTGCCATCTTCGACCAACCCAACGCGACCTTATACCATTAATACCATTGACGAGCATTTAGATATGCTCATGGTTTGTCATCATTTAGACCCTGCAATTGCTGAAGATATTGCTTTTGCGGAAAGTCGTATTCGCCGTGAAACTATTGCTGCCGAAGATATTTTACAAGACTTAGGTGCAATTGCCATGATGTCATCAGACTCGCAGGCGATGGGGCGCGTGGGTGAAGTCATTTTACGTACTTGGCAAACTGCCCACAAAATGAAAGTACAACGTGGCCCATTAGAGGGTGACAATGAGCTTCATGATAATAATCGGGTTAAACGCTACATTGCCAAGTATACAATTAACCCAGCAATTACCCATGGTTTAAGCCATGAAATCGGTTCGGTTGAAGTCGGAAAACTTGCTGATTTAGTGTTATGGAAGCCTGCGTTTTTTGGCGTAAAACCTTCCATGATTATTAAAGGTGGCATGATTGCAGCTGCACCGATGGGTGACATTAATGCTTCCATTCCAACCCCTCAACCTGTGCATTACCGTCCAATGTTTGGGGCTTATCCGCGTGGTGTGCATAACACTTGTATTACCTTTTTATCTCAAGCAGCAATTGATGAAAAAGTTGCTGAGAAACTAAATCTGAAAAAGTTAATTAGCCCATGTAAAAATACGCGTTCAATTACCAAAGCCGATATGAAACACAATACATATTGTCCAGTTATGCATGTGCATCCCGAAACTTACGAGGTACGAGCAGATGGTGAATTACTAACGTGTGAGCCTGCTGACGTGTTACCAATGGCACAGCGTTATTTCTTATTTTAATGAATTTTATAGAGGTGATTTGCCTCATTAACTTATATGAAAGAAATAAGTAAGGAGAGAAAAGCTAAATGAAAATTTACACCCAACGTCTTGAAGATATTTCTCCTGATCAGACATTTGAAACGGTTGAGCTAACGTTTGATACCCGTCAGAAATCACGTTTTCGAGCGGCTTTAGCAAGTGGCGTAGATATCGGTGCGGATTTGCCTCGTACTGGCATTTTGCGTAGTGGTTCATATATTGCAACGCAAGAGGGCGATGTATTGCGAGTTGATGCAAAACCTGAACGGTTAATGCAAGTTACTGCTCAGACTGAATTTGATTTGCTTAAAGCGGCCTATCATTTAGGTAACCGACATGTTCCATTAATGCTGACACCAACAGCTTTATATTTTGAGCCTGATCATGTACTTGCTGAAATGGTAGAAGGTTTGGGGCTTACTGTGACAGAAACCGATCATCCGTTCGAGCCTGAAAGTGGTGCCTATGCACAGCATAGCCATGATCATCGTTTAAGCCCAATCAAAGCTTTGCACCATGTCCATTCATAACGCAGCGCAATTACTTCAACTGCTGACACTGTCTTCGACGGCATTGCCAGTTGGAGCGTATTGTTATTCACAAGGTGTAGAAACAGCCATTGATATTGGCTTAATACACGATGAAAGCTCTGCCATTGCTTACTTTGAAGAAGTGCTTGAAATGTTGTTGGTACGCTTTGAGTTACCTGTACTTAAGCGTCTTATGCAACATTATGATGACTCAGACGAGTTCTTGACTTGGGCACATTTGTATAAGGCAAGCCGAGAAAGTAAAGAGCTACTTGCTGAATCTCAGCAACTCGCATTTTCTTTAAATGCATGGATTAAAGATGTTTTGAAAAAGCCAGTTGAGGTTAAAAAGCAGTTTGGTTTTGTACCTGTCTATGCACAGCTTTGTGGGCGTTTAGAGCTTAAAGATATTGATGTACTCACGGCGTATACCTTTACTGTTTTAGAAAATCAGGTTTTAGCAGCCGTAAAAACAGTCCCATTGGGACAAATGGCAGGACAAAGAATTTTGTGGCATTTGCATGGGCGAGTACCACACGCTGTAGAGAAGGCTTTAAAACTTAAAGATGAGCAACTGAGTAGTGCTTTACCTCGCTATGCCATGCTGAGTATGAAACACGAAACACAATATTCACGATTATTCAGATCTTAAAATTAGGAAATAAAAGGATAAAAATCATGACAGAACGTAGTCCATTACGAGTTGGAATTGGCGGACCAGTCGGTTCAGGTAAAACAGCACTTACGCTTAACTTATGCCGTGCCTTACGTGATAAATACAATATGGCTGTAGTGACAAATGATATTTATACCAAAGAAGATTCAAACTTTTTAACCCGTAATGAAGCGATGTCACCAGATCGTATTGTGGGTGTGGAAACAGGTGGTTGCCCTCATACAGCAATTCGTGAAGATGCCTCAATTAACTTGGCCGCGATTGATGATTTGTGTGAGAAATTTGATGGCTTAGAACTCATTATTATTGAAAGCGGTGGCGATAATTTGGCCGCAACATTTAGCCCAGAACTTTCTGATTTAACCTTGTATGTTATTGACGTGGCAGGTGGTGAAAAAATTCCACGTAAAGGTGGGCCGGGTATTACCAAGTCAGATTTACTGATTATTAATAAAACTGACCTTGCACCTATGGTTGGTGCAAATCTTGATGTGATGGACCAAGATGCGAAACGTATGCGTGGTGAAAAACCATTTTTATTTTCAAACATGAAAACACAAGATGGGCTTGAAGAAATTATTCAATTTATTGAGAAGCAAGGGCTGTTTAAAGCTTAAGGAGTAACTATGAATTTCATTAAAAAATGTAGTGTCGGGCTCCTTAGCATGTTACCTGTGTTAGCTATGGCACACCCGGGTCATGATCATGAGCATTCTGGATTTGTAGCAGGTTTTATTCATCCTTTTACTGGTCTCGATCATTTAGTGATGGCTTTAGGTTTTGGTATCTTATTATGGTCAGCAGCTAAACAATGGAAAATTGCCGGTGTCATTACTCTAAGTATTGCTTTGATTGTAGGCTTTTTAGTAGGTGCCCAAGGTCTAATACCAGAGAGTATCGCTGAATATGGGATTATTGCTTCTTTGATTGTTACAGCGATTGCATTATGGACAAAATCAAATCGGATATGGCCTATGGCTGCTGCTTTACTCGCAAGTTTTCATGGAGTAGCTCATGGAGTTGAGTTAGCACATGCAGGGCATATTGTTGCATTAGTAACTGGTATGGTTACCGGTATGGCACTTATTTATTGTGCTGGACTTGCATTAGGCGCAATATTTACACGATATGTACCTTATGGCAAAAAAATTATGGGTACCTGCGCAGCAATTGTGGCAGTCATTGGTTTAAGTTAATTAAAACCTTGCAAAAAAAGGTAGCTTTAAGCTACCTTTTTGAATTTGCAAAATAAAATGTGTGTAGAGAAAATTTTTTATACTGTTTTTACAGTGATCACTATGCTTTATAGTGGATATATTCAGGCTTATGATTTTTTTCAACCAGAAAGCGATGATTCTGCTTTATTAAATACAGATCAGTTGTTAGATCAATCAGATTTAAACTTGGAACAAAGGCGGTTGGCAATTGAGCATGATGATGAAATTAATAACTATAATGTGCTTAAAAACGAATTTTATTCAAATGAGTGTTGGGTGATTTATAATTATACAGCTTATGATACGGGGCAACTTCACAGCAAAAGCATCGCTGGTTTAACGAATCATATTAATATTCAAGATTTATCCATTTCAGTTGGGTATGGAGTTAACTATAGTGTTAATCCAAGACTAAAAATTGGTTATGAATATATTTCGAGTTTTCCTTACGACCGAGCTCAACTCATACGATTTTTTACGATCTATTTATTCTGAAATGCAAAATTAAAATAATCTAATTCAGATAAATAGATCAGTTAAAGTAATTCGTTATAAAAATTCTACATGATTAAATTTTCTGATAAAGACCTGCATGGACTGTACCAGCTTTAGTGGTTTTAACTTGTTGCCATGTTGCAGGAAGTTGAAGCTGAGATAAATCTCGGTCAGCTTCAACATAAATGTATCCATTCTTTTTAATATGTGAATCTGCCAAGTGAGCGAGCTCTTGCCATAGATCGAGACTATAAGGCGGATCTAAAAAAACTACATCAAATTGTTCTTTTAGGCGCGGTAATGCTTGTTGAGCAGTTGCATTAACTAAATGACAATTTTGCGCTTTTAAAAGCTGGATATTCTCTTTTAAAAATCGTGCTTGAGTCTTATCAGGTTCAATCATATAAACAAATGCGGCACCGCGCGAAAGTGCTTCAAAGCCTAATGCACCAGAACCTGTACAGATGTCGAGAACCTGAGCATTTTGAATGTCCCACATGAGCCAATTAAATAACGTTTCACGGACACGATCTGGGGTTGGTCTTAAACCCTCAATACTGGCAAATGGCAAAACTCGTCTTTTCCATTCGCCCCCAATAATGCGCAACTGATTTTTCATTATTCATCGATCTCATTTGTAGCAGGGCGAGCAGGAGCAGCTTGTGGAGCAGATGTTGCTGCTGCGGTAGTTGTAGCAGCTGCTGGAGTAGAGCTAGCTGTTTCGCCGCCACTTGGAAGCTCGCCCGGTTTAATTCCGGCTGTCATAAGGCCACCATTAACTTGATGGTTGGCTGGACGAATTGGATTTTTATTGCGGGTTAATAACCAGTAATCAAATATTGGCTTAGCAAGTTGAGCTGCGGAACCACCATGACGACCATTTTCCCAAATGACCGCAATAGCAATTTCTGGTTTATCGGCAGGGGCAAACCCAACAAAAAAACCATGGTCAAGTTGGCGTTCACTAAGCGCAGCTTCGTTGTAGCGTTTACCTTGCGCGATACTCTTAACCTGTGCCGTACCTGTTTTTCCGGCAATTTGATAGAGCGATGTACGGATACCACGTCCAGTACCTGATTGAATTACATCAATCATGGCTTCTCGCATTTTTACCCAGTCTTCGTCTGTACCGTTGAAATTAATTTTTCCATCAGGCGCATTACGGACTGTAAAAGGTTTTGCACCATGCGATGCACGTAAAACATGTGGAACTACATGAGAGCCGTGATTCGCTGTAATAGCAGTTGCCATTGCAAGTTGTAATGGAGTTGCAGTAAATGCACCTTGACCAATACTGACGGAAATTGTTTCACCTTTCATCCATTTAGTTTTGCGTGTACGCATTTTCCATTCTGGACTTGGGTATAAACCTTCACTTTCACTTGGTAAGTCGACACCTGTTTTTTGACCAAAGCCAAATTGGCGCATCCATTGGTTCATCTGGTCGATGCCCATTTGATTTGCCAAAATATAAAAATAGGTATCGCAAGACATGATAATCGCTTTATGCATGTTCACGATGCCATGACCAGTTTTTTTCCAGTCACGGAATTTATGAGAGTCTCCAGGTAAATGGAAGTAGCCCGGATCGGAAATAGCAGTAGACCAGTCGACAATACCATAATGTAAACCACCCATCGCTTCCATTGGTTTAATGGTCGAACCAGGAGGGTATGCCCCTTGAACAGCACGGTTATAAAGAGGTTGATCGATGTTGTCACGTAGCGAGCTATAATCTTTATGATTAATGCCCGTCACAAATAAGTTTGGGTTAAAGCTTGGACTTGAAACCAACGCAAGAATTTCACCTGTACGTGGGTCTATCGCAACAATTGCACCACGGCGTCCAGCAAGTTGCTGTGATGCTACGACTTGTAAACCATAATCTAATGATAAGTACAGGTCATTACCGCGAGTTGGGTCTTTACGTCCTAAATGGCGCAATACATTACTATGAGCATCTGCTTCCACAGATTCATAACCCGGTGTTCCATGAAGTAAATCTTCGTAACTTTTCTCTACGCCGATTTTACCAATCAGGTTTGTTCCAGCGTATAAATCTTTATCAATACTTTTTAATTCTTTATCGTTAATACGGCCCACATATCCAATCACATGAGCAAACAACTCACCATGCGGATAATAGCGCGTCATTTGGGTTTCAATTCTCACCCCAGGGAATTTGTATTTAACTTCACTAAACTTGGCAATATTTGTCTCGGTTAAGTTCAGCTTAATTGCTACGCGTTCAGTTTTACGCGCCGTTTTAATACGGCTTTTAAAGCGGTCTACATCTTCTTGAGTCAGCTCTAAAATGGGTTGTAATTGTTCAATAACCGCATCCGGATCTTCAACATCAGCCTTACTTAATGTTGCGGTAAAAACAGGATAGTTATCTGCTAATAAAACGCCATTACGGTCATAAATATAACCACGAGCAGGGGGGAGAGGTTGTAAGCGAATACGGTTTTTATCCGATGCGGTCGAGAACTCATCGTAATGAAAAATTTGTAGATAGGCGTATCGGCTTGCTAATACTAATAGACAAATAATCACAAGACCTACGGCAAAAAATATACGACCTCGATAAATGCGCTTTTCTTGCTGGATATCTTTTAAAGGAAAGTGCTGTTTCATACGGATCGACTTAATGACATAGGATGAGAAAAATAGCTGCTTATTCTAACGCAAGCGCAGTTAAAATATTGCATAATTTTCAAAGTTTCAGTGAAGAAACAAATTGGCTTTTTTGACTTTGTAGACAACAAAATTGTAGAGTCTTGTATATAAGAAGCAAAATAATTCTGTTAAAGTCTCTCATTCAATAGAATAGGGTTGTTCTCACCATACGATTAGGGAAAATGGAGAAAATAATGAGAAAAATTTATCCCTTACTTGCAGTTTTGACAGTAAGTAGTTGGGCTCATGCTCAAGATTATTCATTTCTTCCAGAAGCAAAATTAGCAGATCATAAAGCAGCAACTTGGAATGTAGGCGCAGGTTTTACTCAAAAATTGTTACATCTCAATGGTGAGTGGGTAAATCCTTATGGGATTGCTTATGCAAAAGTTGGTGCATTTTTAAATGGTGATAAAACTGCCGGTGGACAAGTCGGATTTCGCTATCCTTACTACCTTACCGGAACTGATAAGAATGGTTACTATATTGGCTTTTATGCTGGACATCTTGATAGCAAATCTGTAGACGGAGATTATAAATCTCGTTTAGGTGCTGGCGTCGATTTGGCATATGTATTGTTGAATTCAGAAAGGATTAGTACCTTTAGTGTGGGTATTGGAGCAGCTGAAAAATTAACTGATCAAAATGGAGCCGTTGCTGCCAATACAAAACCGCAAATACAATTTTCTTATTCTCTAAGTTTTGGTTTATAAAACAAAGCAGCTTATCGTTAACTCGCCATAAGCAGAGCACAAATAAATACGAGAGTCTTACATGTTAGAGTACGTCAGCGGATTGTGGCAGACCTTTTTACACAGACCTGATTTTTGGGCCGTTTTGAGTATCATTCCGGTCACTGCCTTTGTCACATGGGCACATGTGTGGATGGCTTTAAAAATGGTGTTTTACCCAATCAAGTTTTGGGGATTCCATTTAGGACCTTTACCAGTCGGCTGGCAAGGTATTGTGCCACGTAAAGCAGGGCGTATCTCAGGAATTATTACCGATAATACTCTATCTAAGTTAGGCTCTTTACGTGAGTTTTTAGAGGCAATGGACCCTGAAGACATGGCACGTATTATTGGTGAACAAGTCGGATTTGAACTTGAGCATTTGATTGATGAAGTGATGATCGATCGTAATGCAGTGCTTTGGGAAAATTTACCTTATTCGATTAAACGCCGTATTTATGCTCAAGCACATAAGCAGTTACCAGGTGTGCTAAGAGAATTAGTAACTGAACTGACCATGAATGTCGAGTCACTGGTTGATATGCGTGAAATGGTGGTGAGCCAAATGGAAGGTGACCGCCGTTTAATGGTACGTATGTTTTTAAAAGTTGGGCAAAAAGAAATCAACTTTATTTGGCATATTAGTGCTCTAATCGGGATGTTCTTCGGTATTTTCCAGATGGTTGTCTGGTTTGTTGTACCTTGGCATTGGACGGTACCATTTTGGGCATCTATTTGGGGCTTTTTAACCAACTGGATTGCAATCTGGATGGTATTTAACCCAATTGAGCCACATTACGTTCGTTATCCGCAAATATTTAGATTAACCAAAGATCGCAAGTTCCCTTGGATTGTGCCTGTTTTACGAATCGGTACCTATAATTTCCAAGGTGCTTTCATGAAGCGTCAAGAAGAAGTCTCTGAAGTCTTTTCTAGTGTAGTGACAGAAGACCTAATTACGTTAAAATCGATTATGACAGAAATGATGTACGGTTCACGCAAGGACAAAACACGTCGTATTGTTAAACGTCATATTAACGAAATTATGGAAACTCCACTTGTTCGTACATCTTTACAGCTTTCTTTGGGCCCAAGAGAGTACGCAAGATTAAAGACGGACTTGATTGATCGTTCAATTGAAATTACGATGGGACCCGTATGTGACCCTGCACTGAATGCAAGCCGGGCACAGAAGATTTTTCAAATGTTTAAAGAGCGTATTCGTGAACTGACACCAAAAGAGTTTCAGAATTTGTTACGTCCAGCATTCCAAGAGGACGAGTGGATTCTTATTGTACTAGGTGGGGTAACCGGATTTATTGCTGGTACAATACATTTGTTTGTGGCTTTCTTATAATTCGAAGTCGGGCAGGATCTATCAGGATCAACGAAATTAAATCTGCCAGACCTCACATTCATTGTTTTAAATGAGGATGTTTTTTATGCGCATTATCTTACTCGGACCACCTGGGGCAGGCAAAGGTACTCAGGCTCAGTTGATCTGTAAGCGCTACAATATCCCACAAATTTCAACCGGTGATATGCTCCGTGCTGCAATTCGTGAAGGTACTGAATTAGGTTTAAAAGCTAAAAGTGTAATGGAATCTGGCGGTTTAGTTTCAGATGAACTCATTATTGGTTTAGTAAAAGAACGTATTGCTCAACCGGACTGCGTGAATGGTTGTATTTTTGACGGCTTCCCACGCACGATTCCTCAAGCAGAAGCATTGGAAAAAGAAGGCATCAGCATCGATCACGTGATTGAAATTGATGTACCTGACGAAGAAATCGTAAAACGTCTTTCTGGTCGCCGTCAGCACCCAGCTTCTGGCCGTGTTTACCACACTGTATACAATCCACCTAAAGTGGAAGGTAAAGATGACGAAACTGGTGAAGATCTTGTTCAACGTCCAGATGACCAAGAAGAAACCATCCGTAAGCGTCTAGCGTCTTATCATACTGAAACAGAGCAATTAGTTGGTTTCTATCAAGGCCGTGCTGCTTCTGGTGAAAATGCGCCAACTTATGACAAGCTTGATGGCTTGCGCACTATTGAAGATGTACAAAAAGATTTGTTCAACATCTTAGACAAATAATTTAATATTATTTGTGATAAAGAGCCCTCTTTATGAGGGCTCTTTTCTTTCATTGAGTGCGGGAGAACGATATGAAAATCATTTTGTTTTTAGTGGTATTGCTGAGTCTGGCACTATTGTTATTTTTACTATATCAAAGTCAAAAAATGTTGCGTCATGTGCAGAAACAACAGGCTTTGGAAAATAAAAAGAACGGACGAGAACGTCAACTACATCCCAAATTGCAGCAGCTTAAAAAACCTCAGGATTAACTGAGGTTTTTTGTTGGAATTGCTTTTGTGGCGCCAAATTCAAAGCGGTCTGGCCAGTTACATACATCAGCAACAACACACTCGAAACATTTCGGTTTACGGGCAATACAGCAATAACGGCCATGTAATATCAGCCAGTGGTGTGCATCTATAATAAATTCTTTTGGAATTACCTTAACTAAACGGTGTTCAACTTCAAGAACATTTTTACCTACTGCTAAGCCAGTACGATTTCCCACACGGAAAATGTGTGTGTCGACAGCCATAGTTGGTTGCCCGAATGCTGTATTTAAAACCACGTTGGCTGTTTTACGACCTACACCTGGTAAAGCTTCCAAGTCTTTTCGATTACTTGGAACTTCGCCGTTAAATTGCTCCATTAAAATCTTACAGGTCTTAATAACATTTTCAGCTTTCGCGTTATAAAGGCCAATGGTCTTTATATATTCTTTTAAGCCGTCTACACCTAAGTTATAGATTTTTTCAGCAGTATTGGCGACAGGATAAAGCTTATCTGTTGCTTTGTTTACGCTAACATCGGTTGCTTGTGCCGATAACATGACGGCAATTAATAATTCAAAAGGTGATGAATATTTTAATTCGGTTTCTGGAGAAGGTCTTTGTTCACGAAGGCGTTCAAAGAAAATTTGAATCTGCTTTTTCGTCATGTTTTTGACGGCCATTCAGACCTCCTGTAATTGAATGAGTTGCTGTTGTAGTTCATCAAGTTGAAGACGTTTTTTTGCATCTTCTCGAACACTGAGCTGCTTTTCCAACTTTTTAATTTGTGTGCGAATTTTAGCTAATTCAATCGTAGTTTTTGCATCATTTACAACCGCTTCTTTTGGCTTCTCAATGATTTGAATTGAAGGTAAATCATCAAGTGCTTGAGAAAACTGTGCAAAAAGTTGTGTATCGATTTCAGCGCGTACAACAGGCCCTTTACGATGTATACGACGTTTTTCTTCGCGTTGAATATGCGCGTAGTAACGTTGTCTTAAATCATCTTGCTCTGCAATGCGCTGTTGTTCGTTCGGCAAAGCTTGAGTGTCTTCGACCAGATCAATACAGTCAACTGGGCAGGGTGGAATACATAACTCACAACCTGTACACAAATCAGTCAAGATGGTATGCATGAGCTTACCACTACCAATAATGGCATCTACAGGACAAGCATTAATACATTTTGTACATCCGATACATTCGTCTTCGCGAATAATCGCTTTCATGCGTTGCGGGCGTCCATCGGCTTGTACAGGCCAGACACTTGTTTCAGCAGGTAACGATGAACGATTTAATAATTTTGCGAGCGCATCTGCCACTGGCTGTCCACCAGGAACACATTTATTTGCTTCTTCACCTTCAGCAATGGACTTTGCGTAAGGTAGACAGCCGTCACGGTGTCCACATAAACCACATTGTGTTTGTGGTAATAACGCATCAATCTCGCGTATGAGAGAAATAGATGGATTCATAGAGGAAAATAGCTTGCTTAAAACGATGCGATAATGAAGAAAAACCTAAGTAAGGTCAATGGATTTTAACGAATTTATTGGCTTTTTGATTGACCTAAAATGTAGCTAATATTGCACAATAATAGATCAATAAAACTGAAAAGATAAATGACTATTTTTGATTTTTAGATAGTTTTTCTAAAATTAAGTTTATGATAATTAAGTAAAATAAAATAATTTAAAATAACTATTGTTAAAATTGATGGAAAGGGATTTAATATTTTGCTGCTAAATGATGCATTTTAAAATGTATTGCACCAATTTAATTCATTACTATGCTGAGGACCGTGCATTGAAATATAACAATCTGAATGAATTCCTGAATTACGTGCAAGCGCGTGATCCGCATCAACCTGAGTTTTTACAAGCTGTCGAAGAAGTCATGACAAGTTTGTGGCCATTCATTGAAAAAAATCCGGAATATGCAGAGCAGGGATTGTTAGAGCGTTTGGTTGAACCTGAGCGTGTGATTCAATTTCGTGTTTCATGGATGGATGATCAAGGGCAGACTCAAGTAAACCGTGCTTTCCGTGTTCAATACAATTCAGCAATTGGTCCATTCAAGGGCGGTATGCGTTTCCATCCGTCGGTCAACCTATCTATTTTAAAATTTTTAGGATTTGAGCAAACTTTTAAAAACTCACTGACTACTTTGCCGATGGGTGGAGGAAAAGGAGGTTCAGATTTTGACCCTAAAGGTAAATCTGATGCTGAAATTATGAGGTTCTGTCAGGCACTCATGATTGAGCTTTACCGTCATTTAGGTCCCAATACCGATATTCCAGCTGGAGATATTGGCGTGGGTGCGCGTGAAGTAGGCTACATGGCTGGCATGATGAAAAAGCTCAGTAATGACACGGCATGTGTATTTACTGGTAAAGGAATTTCATTTGGCGGTAGCTTAATGCGTCCGGAAGCAACAGGTTATGGTACGGTTTATTTTGCAGAAGAAATGCTAAAAACACGTGGGCTATCTTTTGCTGGTAAAACTGTTTCAGTATCTGGTTCTGGTAACGTTGCGCAATATGCGGCAGAGAAGGCAATGTTCTTAGGTGCGAAAGTGGTTACCTTGTCAGACTCGAACGGTACTGTTTATCTAAAAAATGGCTTTACAGATGAGTTGCTTGCTGAGGTCATGGAGCTGAAAAACGTTAAGCGTGGGCGTATTTCGGAGTTTGCTTCTAAGCATGGTTTTGAATATTTTGAAGGTAAAACCCCTTGGCATATTCCTGTAGATATTGCTTTACCATGTGCTACACAAAATGAATTAACAGGCGAAGATGCTAAAACACTTATTGCTAATGGTGTCATTTGTGTAGCTGAAGGCGCTAACATGCCATCTACACTTGAGGCAGTTGAGCATTTTATTGAAGCTAAGATTTTATATGCCCCTGGTAAAGCATCTAATGCAGGTGGTGTGGCAACTTCTGGCTTAGAAATGTCCCAAAATGCAATTCGTTTGGGCTGGACACATGCTGAAGTCGATGAACGCTTACATGCAATTATGAAAGATATTCATGCCAACTGTGTTAGATATGGTACAAAAGAAGACGGTACTGTGAACTATGTAGATGGTGCCAATATTGCCGGCTTTGTAAAAGTTGCTGATGCGATGCTTGCACAAGGTATTTATTAAAATATAGAAATAAAAAATCCGATGCTTATGCATCGGATTTTTTTAGTCTAAAAATTATTTTTTAGGCTTTTTAACCATTTCTTGCTCTACAATCATATCTAACACATCTGCTTGGCTAGATTGATCAGCTGCTGGGTTTTTCACTTCAAAACGTTTTACACGTAAGATTACGCGTTGGTTTGGATTGTGTTCAAAACCTTCGATTTGACCATAATATAATGACCAGTTTTTGTCGGCATAAGTTTTTACGCCTTTGTCATCATATTTAACTTCACGAACTTGCAAACAAGTTTGTGGCGCAACACCCGTACAAGATTTAGTTTCTGGTGCTACTTCAAGGAAAACAGTTTTACCTTCAGACTGGTATTTTGCTTCAGGTGTCATTTTACCTGTGAAAGTATATTTCTGACCTTGAGCATCAAGGATTGTTAATGTTGGTTGATCAGCATTTGTCGTATTAAGCTCAAATGGAATCGCACGTTTTTGGAACAGGCTACTAGAGAATTGTTCCTGTTTCATTAACGCAGGTTCACACGCCATCATTGTCGACATGACATCAGCAGTTACGATAGTATTGTTTTCAACTTTCCAAGTTGTACCTTGGCGGTTACAACCTGTTGCGATAGACAAACGGTCGTTTGTGAAGTTAAGAACGATCGGCTTTTTAGTATTTTCAGGTTGATATGCCCATGAATAATCAGTTAAAGCTTGAGTATTAGTTGCTTTTACGCCTTGGAAAATATGCTTTTGACCTGCTTTATCTGTCACGCTTAAGATTACCTGACCATTGCTATTACTAATTTCGATTGGCAATTTTGCTTCACTAAAGATGCTATTAGACAATTGTTCTTGTTTCATTAAATCGTCTTGGCAAGCCATCATTGTCGATGCGAGAGGAGAGGTTACAAGTTGGTTGCCTTCAACTTTCCAAGTACCACCTTGACCATTACAACCTGTGTTAATTGCTAATTTACCATCTGCATTAAAATTAAGAACAAGTGGCTTAGAAGCTTTTACATTTTGATAAGTCCAAGCATATTCATTTAAAGTTGCTGCAAGATTTTGTTGTTGCTCAGATACAATTGGAGCTTGAGTATTTGAAACTGTTTGACACGCCATCAAAGAAAAAGGTAACAACGCAAGAATTAAATATTTAATTTTCATTTAAAAAACTTCAAGTAAAAAAACAACAGCACTAAGCTTAAAACATTCTTAAAAAAATAAAATGTAAACATATGATTGTTTCGGTTTTTAAAATGTATAAGTTTGTAAATTATTCGAATTTTTAATAAAAATAGTGGTATACCCCGCAAAAACGGGGTATTTCCTAAAAATTAATCAAAACGGTATATATCCATACCTAACGAGCCCATTGTGAAGCTGCTATGAACAATCGTAAAACGATGGCCAGTTCCCATTGCAAAAAATAACGGTGCAAAATGTTCAAGAGTTGGATGATTACGTTTTATATAAGGTAATGATTGCCATTCCAACACGCCATCGTAATCTTGATGAGAAAGTTTATTAACAACAGTATTTCTAAACGTTGAAGCCCATTCAGGAACTTTTGAACTATCACCTTGCCATGACAATTCAGCAAGATTATGGGTAATACTTCCAGAACCAATCAGTAAAATTTGCTTTTCACGTAAAGGCGCAAGTGTTTGCCCAATTCTATAAATTTCTTGTGCGCTTAAGCTCATTGGTAAGGAAATCTCAACAACAGGAATGTCTGCATCTGGATACATATGTAAAAGAGGCATCCATACACCATGGTCGCGAGGGCGGGTACTATTGGCATGAGCAACGAAGTGAGCATCTGCCAACAACTTTAAGATTTCTTCGGCAAGTTCTGGTTGACCTGGTGCGCTATAGCGAATCTCATACAACTCTGGCGGGAAACCACGGAAGTCATGCCATGTTTCTGGACGTGTTGAACTACTTACTTCAAGCGCTTTACTTTCCCAATGAGCAGACATCACGATGATTGCCTTTGGGGTAGGTAGATTCACACTAAGGCGATGTAAGGCAGGGCCCACTTGTTCTGGATCAAGTGCAAGCATGGGTGAACCATGTGAAATAAACAGTCCGGGAAGGGTTTGTAGTTCCATTTCATTACACCTGAGTTGAAAAGCAGAATAATAGTCATTATGCCAAAATCAGGACATGTTAAAAGTATCCTGATTTCAACGGATTGTTCTTAAAATGAAACGTTTGTTCTTTTTATGCACGGTGGTAAGGATGATTATGATTAATAGACATCGCTCGGTAAAGTTGTTCGATTAATAAAACACGAACTAAAGGATGAGGCATGGTAAGTTTTGAGAGTGACCAATGCCAGGCAGCAGCTTTACGTACCTGATCAGACAAGCCATCTGGGCCACCAATAGCCAGTGCAACATCATTACCTTCAAGCATCCATTGTTTCATGGTGTCAGCCAGCTTTTCTGTACTAAGTTCGCGTCCGCCAACTTCTAAAGCAATAAGTGTCTCGTTGGGCTTTAAAGCATTTAAAATACTTTCACCTTCAATTTGGCAGTATTTTAAAATATCTGCTTCTGAGTCATTTTTGCCGCGTTTTGCCATTGGAAGTTCAATCACTTGAGTCTGAACGAAAGGTTGGATGCGTTTGAAATAATCTTCAAAACCAGTAAGTACCCAAGCAGGCATTTTTTGACCAATGGTCAGAATACGAATTTTCATGTGGTCTATTCAGTCAAAACAGCTGACGTATTATACCTGAGGAGACAATAACTGCGGGGGAGTAAGTGAGCATAAAAAACGCAGTCCAAAAAACAGTGTTGGACTGCGATCAAATGATCATCTGTCTGGAGTTCAGATGATCATAGAGAATAAAAACAAGGCTATCTGTAACATAAGATAGATAAGAGTAAATAATAAAATTAATCACTCTTACTTCTTATTATGAGGATGGTTGGATATTTTTCAATCAAATTATGTAACAAAAAAAAGAGAGCCGAAGCTCTCTTTTTTATTTTTTAATTAGTGACGTGCTGCTTTTGAGCCTTCCACCGGTTTTACAATCGGTGTTTTTGGTAAAGGCTTTGGCATTGAAGTTAATGCTAAAGGCAAGATCTCATCAATACTTTTCACAGCTTTGATTTCTAATCCTTCTTTCACATTGTCAGGGATCTCTGCCAAATCACGAACGTTATCTTGAGGAATAAAGACAAGCTTAATTCCACCACGATGTGCAGCAAGAAGTTTCTCTTTCAAGCCACCGATACGCATCGCACGACCACCAAGACTTGTTTCACCTGTCATCGCGATGTCTGGACGAATCGCAATACCAGTAAATGCTGATACAAGTGCAGTTGTTAATGCCAAACCAGCAGATGGTCCATCTTTTGGAGTTGCACCTTCAGGTAAGTGAACGTGTACATCAGTTTCTTCAAAACGAGATGCTTCAATACCAAGTTCATCAGCACGTGTACGTACTACAGTCATTGCTGCGGTAATTGATTCTTTCATTACGTCACCGAGTGAACCGGTTGTAATAAATTTACCTTTACCTTTAACAGCTGCAACTTCAATAGTAAGTAACTCGCCGCCTACAGAAGTCCATGCCAAACCATTTACACGGCCTACTTGTGCTTCATCTTCAGCAATACCAAAGTCAAATTTATGTGGACCTAGGTATTCAGGAAGATTGGCAGAGGTAACATCAAGCTGTAAGTTTTTAGATTTTTTACTTACGGCTTCTTTTACCACTTTACGCGCAATCTTAGAAACTTCACGTTCTAAACTACGAACACCAGCTTCACGTGTATAACGTTGAACAATGTCACGAATCGCTTCTTCATGAATTGTTAACTCTTTTGGACGTAATCCGTTGTTCTTAATTGCTTTAGGAACAAGGTAGCGTTCAGCAATGTTTACTTTTTCATCTTCGGTATAACCCGGTAGACGAATGACTTCCATACGGTCAAGTAATGCTTCTGGAATATTCATACTGTTCGCAGTACAAATAAACATTACTTCAGAAAGGTCAAGATCAAGATCTAAATAATGATCGTTGAACTTACTGTTTTGTGATGGATCAAGTACTTCAAGCAATGCAGAAGCTGGATCACCACGGTAATCTTGTGCCATCTTGTCAATTTCGTCGAGTAAGAACAATGGGTTCTTCACGCCAACTTTTGTTAAAGACTGCACAATTTTACCTGGCATCGCACCAATATAAGTACGACGGTGTCCACGAATTTCTGCTTCGTCACGTACGCCACCAAGCGCCATGCGAACAAATTCACGACCTGTTGCTTTAGCTACTGATTCACCGAGTGAAGTTTTACCAACCCCAGGAGGACCTACTAAACAAAGGATAGGACCTTTGAGTTTTTTCACACGTGATTGAACAGCTAAGTATTCAACAATACGGTCTTTAACATCATCAAGACCATAGTGGTCAGCATCAAGAATTTCTTGAGCTTTATTTAAGTTAATACTGACTTTACTTGCTTTGTTCCACGGCGTATCTAAAATCACTTCTAGATAGTTACGTACCACAGCAGCTTCACTAGATGCAGGCTGCATTGCTTTAAGTTTGCGGAACTCAGCTTCGGCTTTTTTACGTACGTGTTCAGGTAAATCAGCTTCAGCAAGACGTTTCTCAATTTCAGCAACGTCATCTTCAGCACCGCCATTCATATCGGAAAGCTCACGTTGAATGACTTTCATTTTTTCATTTAGAAAGTATTCACGTTGGTTCTTTTCCATTTGGCGTTTTACGCTGTCATGTAAAGTTTGCTCAATTTGCTGTTCAGCAGATTGATTCATCAAGTAGTTCATCAACTCTTGCAAATGAGCTTCAAACTCATCGTACTCTAAAAATTTCTGTTTAATTTCAATATTTAGAGGTACACGAGTTGCTACGAAGAACATCAATTGCAATAAGTCTTCGATTTTATTGGCAGCAGCTACCAGTTCACGTGCATTACGTAATTTTGCTTCTGCATATTGAGCAAATAGGTTACGTAACTCTTGTAAACGAGTTTCTTGAGTTGCCTTATCTACATTAATAGTCATTGGGCTTAAATCATGTTCAGCAGTCAAATAACTATCTTCATCGATAATTTTTGTGAGCTTAGAACGATGTAAGCCTTCAATAAGTACTTTAATGCAGTTTTCATCATTTTCATGATTAACTACTTGTACAATCTTAGCGACTGTACCGTACTGGTATAAATTGTCGTGATCAATTTCTTCTGTAAGCGAATCTTTTTGCGCAACTACAAATACTAAATTGTCACTGTTACGAGCCACATCAACTGCATTGATCGATTTTTCACGACCCACGAATAGCGCAATTTGCATGTGTGGATAAACCACCACATCACGTAAGGCTAATAGTGGTAATACACTTGGAACCTGAGGCTCTAAGTCAGTTTTTTCATTCATAATAAGTTCAGACATGGGCACTCCTAATGAGTGACAACGAGGTTGCCATGTTTTTTATAGTGATGTGTATTTTAAAAATTACAAGGGCATGACAATAGAAAATGTTGAAAAAAGGACTAATTTAGTCAACTTTTTTTTAAAAATGTTATGAATCAATAGATTAATTCTTAAGAAGAATGAAATTTTGTAGTGAAGCTGAGCATTTTTACTTAATAATTATACTTTTCCGTACAAGTAAGGCGGTCAGCTTTCAAAAAAACTTTATTTAGTTTTATTTTATAATAGGTATTTTTATTAAGTATATTTAAAATTTTATTTATTTTATAATTTATTATTAGTAGTATAAAAGCATTATTATTTATAATATACATGTGTATTTTAAATGGATGGTGATTACAGAATAATTATATTAATAGTAATATTTATTTTAGAGTTAATATTCTATTTTTAATAGAGTACAAGTGTATTTTAAAGAGTTTATTTCTTTATTAATTTTATAAAAAATAACCATATATTTAGAGTTATTATTCTATTTTAAAATAAATTTACAAATTATTAACACAATAGAGATAATATGATTTGCTTTTAAAATATATTAATAAATTCAAGTAATTAAAAATTAATCAATATTTTTGTTTTGTGAATTTTGTCTCACTTTTTCATAAATTTAAAGGATCTAATGTTTACCCCTTAAATTTATTCAATTAGGATGCCGCCTCTTTTTTTTGGTCAAATTTTTTTAAAAATGTATTTCTACATTTTTATTGACCTTTAATTTTGGTATTTGTCTGAGAAGTTTTATGAATAAAGTTTATAAGGTCATTTGGAATGCTTCAATTGGAGCATGGGTTGCAACATCTGAAATTGCAAAAGGTAAAACAAAGACTAAATCAAAAACTTTAAATGTATCAGCGGTAGTTTTAACAAGTGTAATTAGTTTTGCTCCAAATGCTTTCGCAGGGACAAATACCGAAGGGGGAGTAGGTCAAGGAACCTCTATTTCAGGTACAACTTCATGTCGTGAGGGGAATGCGAGTACAGCCAATGAAAAAGATGTTGCTATTGGTTGTGGAGCTCAAACACAAGACAGAATGGGCTCTAACATCGCAAACCGTAATAATCCTTATAATAATTCTACTGGTGCTTATGCTGGTGCAATGAAACAAGGCGGTGCGATCAGTGTGGGTACTGGCGCTGTAGTTGAGAAAGGTTTAGGTACCGCAATTGGTTCTTATGCGACAACTCAAGGTATTTCAGGCGTAGCAATTGGGACTGGAGCTTTGTCTTCTGGAAATACTGCTCTTGCACTTGGACGACAATCTGCCGCGACTGCTGATTTTTCTCAAGCCATTGGTAATGTTGCAGCTGCTACCGGTAAAGGCTCTTTAGCAATTGGTCACTCGGCAACTGCAGAAGGTTACCGTTCAATTGCAATTGGTTCGCCAGATATTGAAAATGCTGACCCAGTTGCGGGGCAAGCAGGTGCTGCTTACCAACCTAAAATGGCAACAAAAGCAACGGGTAGAGGTGGATCAGGAAATTTGAACAACACTTATAAGTGATATTTTGCTCCCCAAATGATGTTATAAACATCAATATATGGAGTATTTTATGGCACATAGACCAAGAAGAAATCATTCAAATGATTTTAAAGCTAAGGTAGCACTTGCTGCGATTAAAGCAGAAAAAACACTTGCTGAATTGAGTGCTGAATTTGATGTTCATCAAAACCAAATTATCGACTGGAAAAATCAACTGATTTCAGCTTCCTCGCAAGCTTTCGATCAATCAAAAGCTCCAACAGAACCACCCATCGATCTAAAAAAACTACATGCAAAAATCGGTGAGCAGGCATTAGAAATTGATTTTTTAGAAGGTGTGTTGAAGAAACTGGGCCGCTTCAACCACAAAAGTTAATCGATGACTCACTTCAGATTTCAGTATCTAAGCAAGCTCAGCTGCTGAAAGTCTCCCGTGGTTGTTATTACTATCGCCCAAAACCTGTGAGTGCATCAGATCTGAAGCTGATGCGGTGTATGGATGAGTTACATATGCAATACCCTTTTGCAGGTAGCCGTATGATGCGTGATTTGTTGAATCGTCAAGGACATCATATAGGACGACGTCATACACGTACTTTAATGAAGAAAATGGGCATTAATGCGTTATATTGCAAACCAAATTTAAGCCAGGCTAATCAAGCTCACCGCAAATATCCATATCTGCTCAAAGGATTGGCTATTCAGCGCAGTAATCAAGTGTGGTCTACGGATATAACGTATATCCCTATGGCAAAAGGCTTTGTTTATTTATGTGCTGTGATTGATTGGCATAGCCGCAAGGTACTTGCGCATAGAGTATCGATTAGTATGGAGGTTACATTTTGCATAGAAACATTAAATGAAGCTATTGAAAAATATGGTCGACCTGAAATATTTAATACAGACCAAGGCAGTCAGTTTACCAGTGATGCATTTATTGATGTATTGAAATCAAATGGCATTCAAATCAGTATGGATGGTAAAGG
>NZ_JFWX01000038.1:0-42648 GCF_000588095.1 Acinetobacter sp. 1130196
TACCTGATGCAAAGGCAGAATCAGTGCGCAAGGCTTTAACTGAAGCTCTGAAATATTTACCTGCAGAACTGCGTAAAACGTTGACCTATGACCGTGGACGCGAGATGTCAGAACATAAAATACTCGAAGAAGATTTAGGCATAGATGTATATTTCTGTGACCCACATTCACCTTGGCAAAAAGGCACATGCGAAAATATGAATGGTTTAATTAGGCAATATTTACCTAAAGGGATTGATTTAAATCAGGCAGATCAGCATTATTTAAATCAAGTTGCCATGTCACTGAATACTCGTCCTAGAAAGGCGTTAGATTGGCTTACACCATTAGAGAAATTTGCTCAGCTTGTTGATTATCATATGGCTTTTGAAACTGTCGCACCTCATGTTTGAATTCGCCCACCTTCACTCTTCCCATACCAAGCTGGTTCTAAATATATTTTATTTTTAGCTCTCGCACTTGATGCATTCATAAATGTACCGAAGAGAGCTGACCTTATTAAGTTCATGTCACTCTCTTCTCTAGTGCGTTTTCCATTTTTGTTAAAATGTAGATCTAACGCTAACCCAATATGATTAACTGTAGTTCTATGCTCTCTCTGTCCATTATGACCATCGTTGTTTTCAATACAACGATATCCTGAATCAATTTTATTAAATGTGAATTCTTTGTTATGTATTCTTTTAATATAAAATAAAGTGGCTTTTAAGATCCAAATAACCGATCTATGTATACCTGAATATTCATTTGCAAAATTGCCTAATGTCCCATTTTTATTTTTATACTGTTTTGTTCTACCTGCACCAAACCCATTACATTGTTTTCCTCCACCATAATCTTTACATGGACATTTCATCGATTCAAAGTAAGAAGCTATTCCATATTCATCTCTGAATCTATCTAAGGCAGCTAAAACAGAACCACAAATCTTACCAGTGTCTGGAACCCCCATATAATCCCGTTGAAATTGTTTAATACATGTTGCTGTCAGTTCTGTAAATTCATCTGTTGGTAATGCTCCACCAAAACCTGCTAAGCGAATATTAACTTCTCTGATTAACTCACTTTTACCACTGGAAATACATTGAGGATTGGTTTTACAAATATTTGTAGTATTTGCTTTAGGAGTACCTCCATCTTGACTACGATCATCAATAGTCAAAATTTTAGAAACTGAACTTGCAGCTTCATTCAATGCTTTTTTAGTATCTTCATAAAGTTGATGTGCTTTTTCTGGAAGCCCATTTTCTTGTTTTGTTTGAGAAGAAGGATTAGCTGGTCTTTTTGCTACTGGAGCTGGGGTTGTTTTTGCACTACTAGCAGTAGGTTTATTTGTAGATTGAGCTGAGTGCTTGTGCTTAGGTTTGTCTTGGTGTGAATGATTTCCAGAAGCAGGAATATGAACTGGTAATTTAATGACTTGTCCAATACTAATCTTATTGGGATCGTCTATTTTATTTAAACGTTCTAGTGCTCGAACAGTCGTATGATTTTTTTGTGCTATTTCAAAAAGCGTATCACCCTTTTTAACAATATGTGTTTTCCTTTTATATTGTCCATTATTACCTTGATTCGTTAATGTTTTTAAATCCAAAAGGACTTTAGGACTTGTAATTTTTACAATCATTCGGTCTTTAGACATTACAAAACTTTGTACTTTAACCATTGAGCCTTTAAACATACTTTTAATATATACATCTAAAGCAGTTCCTTTATCTTGGCTGATTTCAACAATACACCCAGATGAATTTGTTGGTCCCGCCGCGATAACTCGCCCAGTTTTCTGGTTTTTTACTACATATTGTGCTTTTGAAATTGGGCTGCCAAATAAATCTAAAATTTGTATTGTAACTAATGATTTTTTATTCATTTTCAGCCCCTATCTTCAGTATTATTATCAATTCCAGAGTTATTACCATTTATGCTCTGATCTTCTAAAAAGTCATCTTCATCAAAGCTATCAATTAATAGCCCCCATTCATCATCAGAACCAATTAAAACTTGAACATTTGTTGGATCAGCACTACTAATTTTTCCTGTACGTCCATGCTCATCTACAGCCCCTGAAGTAAATGAATTTGTCTCTGGAATGAATGCCTTATAGCTAAGCTTACTAAAGTCACTTTCCCAAAATAGATCATATATATCTAAACGATTACTAAAACTTGGTGTATTAGGCATCTTAGGAACCTCATATGAAACCTTGGCCCCACTCGTAAACAAATGCTGCCCAGCTTTACTTTCAAACTTACCGCCTGTTGTTGAAAACACGCCATTGGCATTAATTTTGAGCTGTGACCCACCTGCGGTTAATACAATTTCTTTTGGACTCGTAAGCTCGATTTTATCTTCAGTAGAAATCAGCTTAATGACCTTCTTGGCAATTGCTTCAATAGCATCGTCTTGTGCTTGTAGTTCGAGCTTTCCTTTTGCTGCATAAGCGCGCAAACCTTTTTGCGCAGCGAAGAAACTAATTTTGTCTTGTGCATGCCCAATAATATTTTTCTGTGCACTCAAATTAATTGAACCGCTAGCACTTTCGGCAATATCTTGCGACGCTTGCAAAATAATATTTTCAGGTGTTGTCAAAGCAATGCCATTTGGCGATGCTAACAACATAAGGGCTTGTCTGAAGATCTTGCCTTGCTCTTGCTGTTTAGTATCGGAACTGCTTTCTAAACCTTGGGTATAACCCTCCATAAAGCCTTGTAAAGAACTCAATGCTTTAGAAGGTGACACTTCCAATTTACTGCCTTTACTAAAAGTTCCACATACACTCATTAGGTCAAAGTCCTTAGCCTCGACATTCGCTAAGACCTTTCCAACCTCTTTAATACTCTCAAATGGATTTTTATGAATACGATCTTTTATGCTGGCAAGTTTACCTTTAACGATGTCGGCACCATGTTCTTCAACGTTTTCGATGAATGCTTTTAAGTTTTCCACTGCATCTTTGGCATCGCTAAAGAAAGCATTAAATTCATCTACAACGCCTTTTGCGTTTCCGCCTAGAGCACCAATATCCTCAATAAAGCCGCCACAGCTTTTGAGTGCATGAATAGGGTCGTTATTAATGCCTTCCTTAAACAGATTTACCGTACTATTTAATGCCTGACCTGTGGTTTTTAGCTCAAGCGACTGGATGAATTTGGGTAAGCGATTAATCACGTTTAAAGCATCAGTTTGTTGCTTGGCTGCAACTTCACTGAGCATTTTCATGCTTTCATAGCCTTGTGAAAGTAAAGATTGTGCTTGTGCAGCCTCTAAATGATCTGCAATCGCTTGCTCTTGTGCATAGGTACTAATGAGCATGCCTTTACCCGCACGCACAGCTCCCCAAGCATCTGTTCTGAGCTCAAAGCCTTCACCACGGCCTTGGCTCGTCTCTTGTTCTTTTGGATGACTTAAATTACCTAAATTCAGCTGTGTTGCTGCATGACTACTTTGGAGTTGGGTACTGATTTGCCCGGTTGTGTCATCAAAACGTAATTGGTTAAAGCCACTGCCATTGATTTCCTGACTGCGAATCCCGCTCAGTTTTTTAGTTGCAGGAAGTTGCCCTTTTACATCGAACTTAGTGGGTGAGCGCTGCGCTTCATGGATGCGCCCAGTCACAAATGGACGGTCAATATTGCCGTCAAAGAAGTCAATAACAACCACTTCACCAATACGCGGCAAGAAACGTGCCCCATAACCTTCTCCTGCCCAAGGAGTCAGTACATCCACCCAAGCCGAGTCGGTATCATTGTCATTGCTACCTGCACCACCATCATGGCCATGATCATCACTACGGGTAAATAGAAAACGTACTTTAATGCGTCCCCATTCATCGACATGAATGGTTTCTCCCTCTGGTCCCACGACTTTTGCTCGTTGTGGGTAGGCAATTGGGCGATGCTGTTCTGGATTATATTCAGGCGCAGTTTTGATTTGACGGCGTATTAGAGTCAGCTCATTACCTTGACGTTCGATATCATCATAACCATTTTGATCCCAACGACTTTGGGTTAATAACTGGCTAACCTGCTGGTGTAAATCTTTAGGTAAGTTATTTTGATTATAGAAGTTTTTAGCAATGATCAAGAACTCTTGATCTGCCCCTTCATGCTGATCAATTTCAGGGTGCTCGCGTAGATTAAACCAATACCCGACTTGGCTATCGCGGACACTACTATAGGCTTTAAAGTATTTAGCCCGACTCGCATGCATGTCGGTGAAGTGCTGATTTAGTTTTTCTAATTGACTACTGCCTGAAGCCGTTGCCTGATCTTCCCCTTTTAAATCTTGCATCCAAGCCGGGCTTACATGCCATGCTTGCTCAAGACTTAAAGTGGCGGAGTCAAAGCTGTCTGAATGTGTATGCGTGGTAACAACCGAACCATTACCCTCTTCTTGTGTAAGGGCATCGGGTTGCCAGCGCTGCACATGTACCGCTGTCGGTTGCAAACTCCGTACTGCAACAAAGCCAGTAATACTATCTTGATATTCGGTTGCGCTACTTCTGTGATAGCGAATACTACGACGCTCTAAAGCCTGATACTGGCTATTGTCATCAATTAATCTTAGTTTTTGAGTTTGTATTGGCGCAGTAAAATGCGGAACAAAAAGCTCTGTTTCATCAATGAGCCAACTAATACCTTCACTTCGCCATAAACGCGTAAGGAAGTCATAGTCAGACTCATTATGCTGCATAGTAAAAGGTCGAATATCATAGTTTTGACCTAAGCCGCTCAAGTCAAGACTTAAACTCGCAGCAAACAGTGGACTTTTTTCTTGCCACTCTTTAAATAAAACTTCGGTAATTTCTACGATACTTTTATTCATAAAAACACGACTATTACGGCGTTTGTGCCATAAATTTGTCGCATCTTCTATAGTCAGCTTATAAAGCGTTAAAGCGCCATCACTTTGTCCATAACTGGCCTCAGTCACAATACCTGTAGTTCGGAACAATTGCCCCGAATCAGTGACCTGATCAACAGCGACTTGAACACCAATAAATTGCTTCAATGCAATTTGGGCATTAGTTGAAAGGCAGATCAATTCCGCCATTAGGCCACCATTCAACTGATGTTGACCTTCTATACGTTGTAAGAATATTTGGTTATTGAGTAGTTCATTAGAAAATTGTACATGGATAGCACGTTTCTGAGCATTTAGCCCTATTTTTTCCAAGACACTAAATATATTAAAAACCATTTTTTTATAATCATTAGGATATATAAACGGCTGCACTTTATAAAAAACAGAACTATCTGTCTACAAAATTATGCGTTATTTTTATCAATTTTTCTTATATTTTCACTTGTTCGAATATGATTAAAAAAAGCCCAACTTAAGTTGGGCTTTTTTTAATCATATTAAATTCACTTTTTAGCAGTCTTAAATGCCGGATAAAAACGGAATAACTGCCATAAACAGACCAGTAAAAGTAAAAGGAAATAAACCAAAGACCATACTGGTAAAGACTGACCTAAAAAAGTCCAGTCAATTGCAGCACACTCACCTGAACCAGAAAGGACTTCTTGTAAAACTGCTTTCATGGGTAGTGCATCGATTAAATAATTTAAACCTGGTCCACAACTTGGTACTTGGTCTGGTGGTAAATGCTGTAGCCAAACATGACGGCCTGCCACGCCCACTGACCATAAAATTGCAATGCCTGCTAAAAATGCATAGAAGCGTTTAACCGCATTAGAAACTGGGTTATGCAAAAATGCAATGAGCGCCACAAACCCCATTGCCATTAAGCCAACACGTTGAAAAATACAGAGCGGACATGGCTCTAACCCTTTTACATGTTCCAAATATAACGCAAAAGACATGCCGACAATGCTTGCCAGTACAAGCAGTCCACTCACCAAACGGTAACTTAATCGCATGTAAAACCTCATTTTTATCTATATTGTTCAAGATATTGATCAAAACTGATCTGACTATCTTGTTCAAGTTGTTCTTGCTGATGTAAAGATTGTGCAGCCAATTGTTCAAAATATTGCAAAGTCTCTGCACTGATTTCATGCTTTTCATAACTTTCAGCATGCATCTGTGCCATATGACTGCCAAAGCTCCAGGTTCCACCATGCTTTAACGTGTCATCAATCACATGCGCAGATAGTGTTTCATCTACTTCATCAATACGTTCTTGCATCACGGCCAAAGCCGAGCTGTACAGATCTGTCGCATAGGTCTGATCGAGTAACTTGGCACAATCCTGCATATTAGAAATGTGCTGACGTGCCCAATCTTCAATATGGTAAGACCCGTTTAAATCAGTAATCGTCGCATTTGGCGCTCGGCCACGATTGACCACTTCTGTCTGGTTCTTCTCAATCAAATCTTGCTCGGGACATAACAACTCAGGGCTACCACTGAGTAAGCAATAAAGCGCCAGTGCCTCAAGGAAACCAGCCGTTGTTTCATTTACACCAATTGGTGAATATGGATTTACATCCACTGCACGAAGTTCAACATAACCCACTCCTCGATTTTGCAAGGCCTGAGAAGGTGTTTCTCCCGCGTGCGGGACCTGTTTTGGACGCACGAGACTGTAATATTCATTCTCGATCTGTAAAACATGATCATTAATTTGCAACGGTTCACCAGAGGCATCATTTAACCCTAAACGGCTAAATGGCGGGTAAGGAGAATGTACTGCTTTTTGTAAACCAGCCAGATAACCAGATAAGTTGTTGTAATGGATACCTAAACTCTTTTGTGCCGAGTTTTGGTAGCCTAAACGTCCCATCCGTAATGCTGTAGCATAAGGTAAATAGTATGACCCTTTGATTAAAGGCAACAAATGATGTTCATGTCCGGTCAAGAAACAACGACAAACCGATGGACTCGCCCCGACTAAGAACATAACCAGTGGGGTCAGACGAATAAAGTTACGAATAAGCCCAAAATAACGGTGGCTACGATAATCTTGCAGACTGAGTGCTTTTAATTTTTCGTCAGTTTCATGTTCCTGCAAGGCAGAAAAAAGTGAATCAGGGAAAGATAAATTATAGTGGACGCCCGAAATGGTCTGCATACGGCGACCATAACGAATACCCAAACCACGGCGATAAAGCGTTTTAAAGCGACCAATATTAGAAGTACCGTATTGAGCTAAACGAATTCGTTCTTCGTTGTCATCTAGCATACATGGCATAGACAACGGCCAGAGCTTTTCACCATTTTCTAAATGACGGTGTACAACCGCATGAATATCGGTGAGTTCATGCAAGGCATCACCAATCGTTGGCTGTGGTGAAGTAATAAACTCCATCAACGCTTCTGAATAGTCAGTCGTAATTTTTGGATGTGTTAAAGCTGAACCTAATGCCTTTGGATGTAACTCTTGTGATAAGAACCCATTACTTTGCATACGTAGGCTTTCACGTTCTATTCCACGTAACATGCCTTGTAGTAGCGACGAATCCACCCAAGCAGGAATAACTGATTGAGATGGTGTAGTGGGTTGACTCATGCATTTGCTCGCTTATAAAAGATCACTATATACAAAATCGTGACATGATATGGATGTTGATATGATCACATCATTTCGGTTTGGCAATTTTTATCACAATCTTGTTATTTAAGACACGAAAGAATTGTGATTTTATTGAAGAATAATTGCTAAAGAGTTGTCAATATCATGAACGATCAAGACATTTTAAACTTCTGGTTTTCACCTGAACACCGTTCACTTTGGTTTGCAAAAAGTGATGATTTTGACAAAAAAATCCGTGATCAATTTGCAGATATTCATCAGCAGGCAACTCGAGCAGAACTTTGGTCTTGGCGGAAAACCCCAGAAGGTCGTCTTGCAGAGATTATTGTGCTAGATCAGTTTTCTCGCAACATTTATCGTGATCAACCTGAATCTTTTGCATATGACAGCCTCGCTTTAGCACTGTCACAAGAAGCAATTAGCTTACAACTCGATGCACAGCTTAATCCTGACCAGCGCTCATTTTTGTATATGCCATTTATGCATAGTGAATCAAAATTGATCCATGAGTTTGCTTTAAAGTTATTTCAACGCCTCGGCAATGAAATTAATTTAAGCTTTGAGAAAAAGCATAAAGTGATTATTGATCGCTTTGGACGTTATCCTCATCGCAATGCCATCCTTGGACGTGTTTCAACACCAGAGGAAACCGAATTTTTACTAGAACCGAACAGTAGTTTTTAAGACTTCTCTTTTTTAATGCTGAGTCATCCATTCTTCCATGCTCAGCTGGGAGTTCACCATGAAATATCTCTCTCTTTGTTTAGCTTTAGGCACTGCCTTAACTCTAAGTGCTTGTTCAACTATACCAAGCAAACCAAAAACCTTCGATCAGCTTGGCCAGTTTTCAGCCTATCCGTTAAATGCTCAAACGTTTCGAATCAGTTTCCAAGCTGACTCAAACATGAGCTATGGAACAGCTGAAGAAATTACTTTAGTGAAATCAGCACAAACGACCGTACAAAAAGGCTTCCGCTTTTTTAAAGTACAAAATGACCCAAGTAATCAAAGCCAAAAACCACCTCGTCAGGCTGTGGTTTATCCAGCTGCACCGAGTTTTTATCCGTATGGTTATGGGCGTCGTTATCCGGGTTTCTGGCATGATCCGTTCTATGATTTCCCACAAGTGGTCAATATCGACCCTGTTCAAGTGTCGTATACTATTGAATGTTATCGGGATCAAAAGCAGGCCCCTCAAGACGCTTTTGATGCAACGTTAATTCTCAAATCCATCGGACAAAAATATGGCTTAAGTCCGACAGGAGAGTTGTTGCCACCGCCTGAACCGCCAGTAAAACAAAAATGAATAGGATGACTGTATGAATATGGCAGAAGAAGTACACCATGCACCCAATCTGAAGCGCAGCAAATATTTCGCTACCATGGCGCTGGTTATTGTAGTAGTGCTGTGGATTGGGTTATTGATTGCCAATCGCTTTCTGCCTGAGTATACAAACTTAATTCATATTTTGATGTTAGGTGCGGAAGCTGGCGTAGTGGGTGGACTAGCAGACTGGTATGCGATTACCGTTTTGTTTCGAAACCCATTTGGTAAGCTTCCTATCCCTAAATTTTTGCGGGATCATACCGAAATTATTCCGCGCAATAAGGCCCGTATTGCAGAGTCAATGGGCCGCTTTGTGCAGGAAAACTTTCTGTCACCTCAAGTGGTAGAGCGAAGCTTAGAAAAAACTGACCTAAGCCTTGCCATTGGTCAATGGCTAGCAAGCCCACAAAACAATACGCAAGTGGTACAGCTTATTCAGCAAACTGTACCTAAAGTTTTTGAATTTGTGAGCCAAGAACAAATTGCCAATTTCGTGCAAAACAACAGCGTGCAATGGGTGCGTAACACTCAAGTCAATAAACTTGCGAGTGAAATGCTGCGTGCAGTATTGGAGAATGATTTCCACCAAGATGTATTGCAGCGTGGTCTCGATATCGCGCATGAGTGGGTGGTACAAAACCCGGATAAAACTCGTGAATTAACCCGAAAAATGTTTAAAGCACTGGGTGTCTGGTCACTTGCAAAAGGTGCAAGCTGGATTGGTATTGATGTTCAGCAGCGCACCATCGATTCATTGGTGGAAAAAGTAGAATCCATGCTGGCCGACCACGAGCACCCATGGCGACAGGAAATTGAAACTATTGCCCATTCGCTTATGCTGGAGCTAGCAAATCCTGATAGTGTTGCCAGTCAACGCTTAAATAGCGGTAAAGATGCGCTACTAGATAGCCCTCAAGTCCTAAATTTCATTAGTGGTGCTGTCACTATTTTATGTGATGCCATTAAAGAAGATTTAATGAAAGAAGACTCTGGTATTGCAATGAACCTCAGAGCTGCCATTCAGCAGTTGGGTGAAAACCTTGTTCAAAATGTAAAAGTACGTGAAGTTCTCAACAAAGAAATGACAGGACTTGCCATGAACTTTACGGACCAATATAGCCATAAAATCATACGCTATGTGAGTGAGCGCATTCATGAATGGGACTCACGTGAAATGATTGGAAAAATTGAAAATGAAGTCGGTGGTGACTTACACATGATTCGTGTCAACGGTGTTGTGGTCGGTGCATTTATCGGTTTAACTCTAGGTGTAATTCGCGCAGCGATTGAATCGATTTTATAACGTTAATAATTATCTTAAGAGAATAACATGCTACAGCTTCAGTCAAAATTGCCCGCACAAGGGGTAACTATTTTTAGTACCATGACGGCAATGGCACAGCGCTTAGGTGCACTTAACCTTTCACAAGGTTTCCCGGACTTTCCTGCACCGCCTGCTTTGCTCCAAGCTCTAGCTCAGGCAACTTTGGCTGGACATAACCAGTACCCACCTGGTGATGGCATTCTCGCGCTACGTGAACAGCTCGCTTTACAGTTTCAGCAGCGTGATCAAATTCAACTTGACCCTATCACAGAAATTACAATCACCCCTGGCGCGACCATAGCAATTTTCTGTGCCATACAAGCCTGCATCAATGCAGGTGATGAAGTCATTATTTTTGATCCGAGTTATGACAGCTATGGACCTTCTGTCGAGTTAGCAGGCGGTAAAGCTGTTCGTATTGCTCTACAAGCACCTGACTTTAAAGTGAACTGGCAACAAGTTAAAGATTTGATTAACGATAAAACCCGTATGATTGTGGTGAATACACCCCACAATCCAACTGGCACCATTTGGGAAAAACAGGACTGGTTAGAACTTATTGAACTGATTCAAGATAAAAATATTTTGGTTTTATCCGACGAAGTCTATGAACACTTAGTTTTTGATGGTCAACAGCACTTTAGCGCGTTGCATTTTCCAGAGCTTAGAGAACGTAGTTTTGTGATTGGCTCTTTTGGAAAAACCTTTCATGTGACAGGCTGGAAAACCGGTTACTGTGTTGCTGCACCTGAATTAATGCGTCTATTCCGGCAAATTTATCAATATGCAAATTTCTGTGGTACGACCCCTTGTCAGATTGCGCTTGCGCAATATATGCAGCAACATCCAGAACATATTCAGGAACTTTCACAGTTTTATCAGACTAAACGAGATCGTTTTAATCAGGCAATTCACAATAGTCGTTTTTTATTTAAACCATCTCAAGGGACTTATTTCCAAAACCTTGATTACAGTCAGATTAGACCCGACTTAAACGATGTTGAAATGTGCCAGTTTCTTGCCGAGCAACATAAAATTGTGGCTATTCCTGTTTCAGTGTTTTACCAACAAGCACCTGAGTCTTTACGCCTGATTCGTTTCTGCTTTGCTAAAAATGATGAAACATTGCAAAAAGCAGGAGAAATCTTGAATGAATGTTAATAAATTTAGAAACTTAGCATAGTAAAACACTACAAGAAATTTCAACTAAATATGCTAAGTTGAATGTCCGCCCCGCTCATCAAAGAGATGGGCGATGGAGAACACATGCCACCAAGACAGTCTTTAATACATCAGCAAAATCTATGGAAAACATTTTTTGTTTTCTTATTGCCGCTCATTGCTACCAATATCTTGCAAAATTTATCTGGCACCATTAATACCATCTTTGTTGGACAAATGATGGGGGTCGATGCAATTGCCGCCGTCTCTGTATATTTCCCCATTTTGTTTTTACTACTTGCCTTTATTATTGGAGTTTCAACTGGTACTACTGTTTTAGTAGGACAGGCATGGGGCGCGCAGGATATAGAAAAAGTTCAAAGTGTGGTGGGTTCTACTCTTTTTATGACTATCATTGGTGGAATCATTACCGCGATTATTGGGGCATTCTTCGCCCATGATATTTTAGAGCTTTTAGGTACTGATCCCAAGGTGATGCATCTTGCTTTACCTTATGTGCAATGGATGCTCGCAGGTAGTCCACTTCTATTTGTTTATATTATCTATACCTCAATTTTACGTGGGGTAGGTGACAGCACCACGCCCTTACTGGCACTGGCTTTAACCAGTGTAATCGGTGTGATTATTACCCCAATTTTGCTTAAAGGTTATTTTGGCTTCCCTGCTCTAGGGATTATTGCACCCGCTATAGCATCAATTATTAGTTATATTGCGATTTTAATTTTTCTTGCGATTTATCTAAATAAGAAAAAGCACCCACTTCGACCGAACCGCCAGCTTTTGCAGCATATCCGCCACAACCCAGAACTGAGCAAGATCATTTTACGTCTGGGTGTGCCAACTGGTATTCAAATGATTACCACCTCTATGGCGGGACTCGTGATTGTAGGTTTAGTTAACCGCTTTGGTGCTCATGCCACAGCTGCCTATGGTGCCGTCAACCAAGTACTCAACTATATTCAGTTCCCTGCTTTGTCTATCTCAATTGCAGCCTCAATTTTTGCAGCTCAAGCAATTGGTGCAGGTAAATCAGACTTACTCGCACGTGTTACACGCACAGCTTTAGGCATGAACTTTTTATTCACAGGTGTGTTAATTGCACTTGGCTATCTATTTTCAAAATATTTGATGGCCTTATTCATTACCGACCCAACTGTGGTGGTATTAGGACAGCAGCTCTTATTTATTGTACTTTGGGCAATTTTATTTTTTGGTGCAGGTGCTATTTTTGCATCAATCATGCGGGCCAGCGGTACAGTTACCGTCCCAATGCTGTTAAATATCTCGGCTATTTTGTTAATTGAAATCCCATGCGCTTACTGGTTTAGCTCAATGTGGGGGCTTAAAGGAATCTGGATTGCTTATGCCTTGGCATTTGTGAGCCTTTGTATCGTTCAAGGCTTGTATTACCAGTTTATCTGGAAGAAAAAGAAGATCAAAGTTCTTATTTAAAACAGCTTAAGCCTTATAAAAAAAGCCATCAATTGATGGCTTTTTTAATTTAAATCTTATTTCATCCATTTGGTTACAACGGTTGAAGCACGTTGATATCCAGTTGGGAACAAACGCTGAAGTGCATCAAGAAATTTTGCATCACTACCAATCAATAAACGGCGTTTATTTTTCAAAACGGCATCTAGAATTTGACGAGCTGCTTCTTCTGGTGGAGTACGTAGGAATTTATCAAAGTTTTGAATAGATTTAGCTGGGTCCATACCCAAACTACTCAAACTGTCATTCATTTTTGCAGCTTTAGCAATATTGGTGCGAATGCCTCCCGGATGTACACATAGCGAACTTACGCCACATTTTTCAATGTCTAACTCTTGGCGTAACGATTCGGTAAATCCACGCACTGCAAATTTGGTTGCATTATAGCCAGACTGAGTTGGCTGAGCTGTTAAACCAAATAAGCTCGAAATGTTAATAATGTGCCCATCTTGAGTTTGCTTAATGAACGGTAAAAATTCTTTGGTACCGTAAACCACGCCCCAAAAATTAATTCCAACGATCCACTCTAAATCTTCGTAGCTTGCGCCTTCTACAGTTGAACCTAAAGCGACACCAGCATTGTTAAAAATGAGATTAACAGAGCCATGATCTTGAACGGTTTCCTGTGCCCACTGCTTTACCGCTTCACGATCAGAAACATCCAACTTTTTAGTTGTTACAGTAATATTACTGTACGGTTTTAATAGCTCAACAGTTTTCTCTAAACCCTTTTCATTAATATCACTTAATGAAAGATGGCAGCCTTGTTTCGCCAACAGAATTGCTAATTGTTGCCCAATGCCAGAACCTGCACCTGTGATTGCAGCGACTTTGTTTTTAAAATTTTTCATTGTCCATCCTTTGTTTTTCGATTTGCACAACCGGTTCATTGCATGTGCACTTTAGACTCTTTTAATATAATTTTGACAATATTCATTGTCAATATAGTACACTGTAATTTCAGATAGATTGGCACAATTCTGCTGACAGCTTTATCATAAGCCTCATACTTGCTGAAAAACCGATAAATCAGGAAACCATTTATTTATGGCGACAAACGACTCAACCAATAAAAAGAAAACAAAAACTGCGGGTAAAGAACGCCAGTTCAAAGGATTATCTCTGTCTGAGCGCAAAGAGGCACGCCGCGAAAAACTCATTGAAGCCGGTATTGCGACTTATGGAACCCTTGGCTTTTTTTCAGTGACGGTAAAAGATGTCTGCCAAGAAGCAAAACTCACTGAACGTTATTTTTATGAATCATTTAAAAAGAGTGAGGATTTATTCCAAACTATCTTTTTAAAAATGATTGAAGAATTACAGCAAAACTTAATGCAAGCTGTGATTAAGGCTGCACCCGATCCGGAAAAAATGGTCGATGCAGGGTTAAGAGCGCTACTGACAACCTTAAAAGATGACCCTCGTTTAGCTCGTATCGTCTACGTTGATGCAGTTCTGGTGCAGGAATTACATAATCAGGCAACGATTCAAGAAACCCTTGCCCAGTTTGACCGTATGATTCAAGCGTTCGTTATGCTGACCATGCCGCAAATACAGCACAAGGAAAATGAGCTCTCTTTAATTGCAACGGGCTTAAACGGATATGTGACTCAAATCGCGATTCGATGGGTCATGGGTGGTTTTGAGCAGTCTCTTGAACAAGTTTTAACAGCCTGCCGTATTGTTTTCTTGTCTTTGTTGGCACAAGTTTCAAAATAATATTAAAGTTTTTTGACACTGCTTTAAGGCTAAAAACCTAGCTGGAAGCAAACTGTTAACATATTGAATGGCTTTAAGAAAATTTATGCATCCCTGTCATCATTCGGTCATGTGCTTGCCGTATTTTTGTCACAAATTATTGCTAAATTCGATTTTATAGACTTTTCTGCAATGAAATTGTCATAATTAATCTTTGTAATAAGCCTGTCATAACTACAAAACGGTTCACCGTTAAAATCTACAAGGTATTACGCTGTGAAAGATGACTATATTTTAATTGTCGATGATGAGCTTCCTATTCGTGAAATGATCCATACTTCTTTGGATATGGCAGGCTTTCAATGTTTACAGGCTGAAGATGCCAAACAGGCCCATCAAATTATCGTCGACCAACGTCCAGCACTTATCTTGCTTGATTGGATGTTACCTGGAGGCGTAAGTGGTGTGGATTTATGCCGCCGCTTAAAACGCGATGAAAACCTAGCAGAAATTCCAGTCATTATGCTCACCGCGCGCGGTGAGGAAGACCACAAGGTACAAGGTCTAGATGCCGGTGCAGACGATTATATGACTAAGCCATTTTCAACACGTGAACTGGTTTCTCGTATTAAAGCTGTTTTACGCCGTGCAAATGCGCTAAGCGGTGAAAAAACAATTGATGCCAATGGTTTAATTCTTGATCCTGTAAGCCAACGCGTAAGCTTTGGTAACAGCATTTTAGATATGGGACCAACAGAATATCGCTTGCTTGCATTTTTTATGACCCATCCAGAACGTGCATATACACGTGCCCAGTTGCTCGATCAGGTGTGGGGCGGTAATGTATACATCGAAGACCGTACCATCGATGTACATATCCGTCGTTTGCGTAAAGTGTTAGAACCTTTTGGTGTTGACCGATTTGTTCAAACCGTACGTGGTACAGGTTATCGTTTCTCTACACGTGCAGATTTAGCCGCAGGTTAACCAAAATTTATGTATGAACCCTACCCCGTCCCTGAACAGGTACGTGAACAAAAGCTTTCCCGTTACAGTAGTTTGTGGACGTTTGCTAAACAAGATTTACGACTTTTATTATTTTTCCTGATTATTGCAGGGTTAGTCGGTTTAGGGGTTGGGTATTTCTGGAGCTGTATTTTTATCGCCTTCGTGGTGTTTTTTGCGCTCCAGTTACGTTCTTTATATTTGGTGAATGACTGGATTGCCAACAATCCTTACGATGTTCCTCCCAACCTAAGTGGTATTTGGGGGGCATTATTATTTAATGTGTATCGTGCTCAGCGTCAGGAACGAATTGTTCAGGCCGAAATGGTTGGGCTAATTGACCGTGCCCAATCTTCTTTAGTTGCCCTAGCTGAGGCAGTTGTTTTAATTGATGATCAACATCAAATCGAATGGTGGAACCCAGCCGCAGAGCGTTTACTGGGAATTAGTCCACTTGACCGTGGTCGCAACTTATTAACTATTTTGCGTCAGCCTACTTTTATTGAATATTTTAACAATATTGATCAAGCGCCCGATGGGATTAAACTCCATTCTAATCTTGATGATGACCGTTATGTACAGGTTAAGCTCACACGGTTCGGTGGAGAAAGTCGCTTACTTGTAGCTTACGACGTAACGCGTATGCACAACCTTGAGCAAATGCGTAAGGACTTCGTCGATAATATTTCGCATGAGCTTCGCACCCCCTTAACTGTACTGAGCGGCTATATCGAAACATTTACCGACCAAGAAGATATTAGCCCACGCTGGAAACGTGCATTTGACCAAATGCAATCACAAACAAAACGTATGAATGCGTTAGTGAATGATTTATTGCTGTTATCAAATTTAGAAAATAACAAAAAAATTGCAAAAAATCAGATTATTGAAATGCCGAGCTTAATGAATCAACTGTTTGATGATGCTCAGGCCTACAATGCCGATTATGGCCACACACTCAATTTGCATATTGATAGCCACTGTGACCTGATTGGTTCCGACATGGAAATTGCCAGCGCATTTAGTAATTTAATTACCAATGCCATTAAATACACACCCAAAGGTGGAACCATTACTATTGGCTGGCATGATGACGGTGAACATGCTTACTTTAGCGTACAAGATACCGGTATCGGGATTAACCCGAAACATTTACCGCGTCTGACCGAACGCTTTTATCGCGTAGATAGTGACCGTAGTCGCCAAACAGGTGGAACGGGTTTAGGCCTTGCGATTGTAAAACACGTACTGATGCAGCATGGTGCTTATTTAGACGTCCAATCTAAAGAAAATGAAGGGTCAACCTTTACCGCAGTTTTTCCAAAAGAAAGACTATATAACATGACCTAAAGTTGCCTTCTCACATATAAAAAGCCGACTCTTGAAAAGTCGGCTTTTTTGTCACATTTCAAACTATTTATTTAAAATTAGAGCAATAAGATTTAGTCTGATTTTTTTCTATAATATTTAAAAAGTTGGTGGCAAAAGTACTACTCTGACGCAGTGCATCGCGATGATCTCCCCCATCAATTTTTTGATAAATAGTTGGCTTTTTTGATTTGCATAGCTGTTGGTAATAAGCATATGTCCCTCTCGGGTCAACCAAATGATCTTTAGAACCTTGTACGATCATTAATGGTACGCTAGGCACCATATTTTCAATGGACTGCTGCTTCAGATAAGTCAAAAGAGGTCTTAAATCTGCATTAGCTTTAAATATATTAGAAGGAGATTTCTTCAAGTCAGATTGAAGTTCAGATAAACAGCGGCTACGTGCTTGCGTTAGTACAGTGTTCATTTCGGGACTAACTAAATTTTCAGGGACAATACTTGGTTCTGCTGCTTGCGCTCCCAATAACACAATCGGGAAGAAAGCTGCCACACTAGGTTCTGGGTTCGGATTAGTTTTTACATATTCTGCAATACCTTCATATTGATAGCCACCTGGCGCAAGCGCAATCGCTCCTTTTAAATCTAGTTCAGGTGCATCTTTTTGCCCATAAGCCGCCACGGCAATAGCAGCAGCTCCGCCTTGGCTATGGCCCATCACTAGCCATTGTTTATTAAAATCTTTTGGCTTAACTGCATGTAACGCTCGTACGGCATCTACCACCGTGTGCAGTTGGCTCTTGGCATTCATATAAGGATGTGCACCTAGCGTACCTAATCCCTGATAATCGGGTGCAACGACCGCATAGCCGCGTGCAAGCCAAGAATCTAAAGCTTTGGAAGCAACTTCTTGATAAGAATGAACAGGGCCACCTACATAGTCACCAGAAGGTGCACAGGTGTCAGCAACTCCGGTCGTGCCATGCGCCCAAGCCAGTATAGGCCAGCCATTTTTTGGAGGCGTTCCTTTTGGTAATAAAATAAATGCTGAGGCAACGATAGGTTCACCATTCACACCTCGACTACGATAATTGACCAGCAAACGTTGATCTGCATGAGGAAATAAACTCGTCACATCTTGTTGTTCAATGGACAGTATAGAACCCGGTTTTTCACTCACTATTTGCTTACTCAAGTCTGTCATTGGAGTAGCCATAGCAGAACCGGATGCCAAACAAATACTGCTCAATAAAAATTTTAATAAAGAATTACTTTTTTTAATCAAGGGATTACTCCTCTACTTTCTAATCATCATTTCAAATTGAACTTATAAAGAATATGCCCCTATTGCATATAACGAACCCAACAAGAGGCAAATGAAAGAACTCACATACCAAAATAGATCACTATTTCCACTAAATCTAGCCTTTAACCATGGAAATGCCAAACCACGCAAAATAAATGGAATGGCAACTAGAGAAATAATCATTTTTTCAAATGGTAAATTCATAAAACGAGTTGCTGCGCAAAAAGCATAGAAAGAGAAAATACAAAGAATAAAACCTACAGCTATAGCCATAAAATTCGGGTACCAATGCCCTTTTTCGACCATCTGAACAATACTTTTCCCAGCCCCTAAAAACCGAAAACCATTTGCTCCCCAAAACACGCAAATAAAATGAAGTAACGCGGCCACAAAAGTCAAAACCGAAGCAAAATATAGGCTAATGATAGGAGTTTGGGACATTTTATTCTCTTAGTAAGTATTTATAATGAGTTGAAAATTTATTTACTGATAAACATTATATTTAAAAATATAGTTAATTATAAAAATGTGAATAAAAAAAGAGAGCAAATGCTCTCTTTTTTTATTATTTATGAGTTAAATCGTGTGGCCCATACGTTCGCCCATGACAACAACTGACTCGGCTTTAAAACGTTTTTCCCACTCGATTTTATCTTTTTCAAATAAAATAATAGCAGTAGAACCTAAATAAAAACGACCAAGCTCCGCACCTTTCTCTAGCTTCAACTGATGATGCTGTAATTCGATACGACCCGATGGTTTTACTTTACCTGTTGCCACAGTTTCAATACCTGCAACAATCATAGCGCCGACTAAAACAACAGCCATACGACCAAGTTCAGTATCAAACAAGCAAACCATACGCTCATTACGGGCAAATAAACCCGGTACATTTTCAGCAGTCACCTGATTTACTGAAAATAACTCACCCGGTACATATAAAGTTTCAGTTAATGTGCCTGAAAATGGCATATGAACACGGTGATAATCGCGTGGAGACAAATAAACCGTTGCAAACTCACCTTCTTGGAAAGGTTGAGCAAGTTGTGGGTCACCAATTAATTTTTCTACAGAGAAACTTTGGCCTTTTGCCTGAAAAACTTCGCCAGCAGTAATTTTACCAATTTGAGAAATTGCGCCATCTGCTGGTGAAACAATACTAACTGGGTTTTCATCAACCAGTCGTACGCCATCTTTCAATGCACGAGTAAAGAAATCATTAAAAGATTTATATTTAAGTGCATTGCCTTGTTCAGCAATCGACAAGTCAATACCGTATTTGGTTTTAAATGCATGAATAACCGCAGCTTTTAATACCGGATTTTCACTTGCAGCAACTTTACCCACCACACGGCTTAACTGATGCTGAGGAACAAGATTTTGTGCCTTAATAAATAATTCTTTTTTTAAGCGAGATGTAAAACTCAAGACGGCGATTCTCCAGTAATGATAGGACTATCGAGGCGATTGCCCCATTCACTCCACGCACCATCATAGGCTTTTGCTTCCCAACCCAAAAGTCTAGCCAAAATATAGGCCAAACCAGAACGGTGATGTGACTGGCAGTATACGACTACAGGTTGTTTTAAATCGAACCCAAGTTGTTCAAGACGCTGCCGCGTGCGTTCAAGCGGATGCAATTTTAGATGATTTTGTCGATTAAGTGCAGTACTCCATTCAAAATGGAGTGCATTTGGGATGTGACCACCGCGTCGCGCTGCTAAACGAACACCGCTGTACTCATCAATCGTTCTGCAATCCCACAATTGAATGCTTTCTTGTTCAACCTGTTTACGTAATTCTTCATAGTTCACTCGGAACTGTGCAGCATGTGATAAATCAATCTGGATTAAATCATCAACTCGAGGCAGTTCTTCAACCTCAGCTGTAGTCGGTAAACCTGCCCCAAGCCATGCATGAATACCGCCATTAATTAAACTCGTACGTGTAAATCCTAAGCAATGCAAATTCCAGATTAAACGTCCTGCCCATGCTCCACCTTCATCATCGTAGACCACTACATGGTGATTTGGTGAAATATTCAATTTTTCAATGAGGGCTTGTAAACCTGCTTCATCTGGCAAAATACCAGTGGCTTCTTCATGCTGAGCGACCAACCATTTAGGCTGTATATGAATTGCATGTGGAATATGGAGCTGCTCATAAACTGATGCACGACTCAAATCTACAATACGGATATATTCATTGCCTAAATAAGGCACTAACTCTTCTGCTTCTATTAATAAATCGAGTTTAAAATCAGGGAGTGTCATCGTCATGGTTACTTTTTATACCAGCTTAATTTCATCTTAGCATAAGCTTATATCTATCAAACTCTGATTTTCTGCTACCGTTTAGCAGAAAATCAGATATAAACATTCACAAGCATTAAGTAGCTGCCAAACTGTCAGACTACATTGTGATTAAACAGCTTCATCAAGTTCTTCAATTTGGAAAACCTGACGTAAATAAGCCAAGAACGTATCGTTATCAGTCATGGTTTTGCCAGGGCTATCCGAAATTTTAGCAACCGACTGGCCATTACACTCAACCAGTTTCAATACAATATTGAGCGGTGTTTGGCCCATGTCATTAGTCAAATTCGTACCAATACCGAAACTCACCTGAAAACGGTCTTTGAAATATTGATGTAGCTCCCAAGCCTTTGGCAAATTAAGGCCATCACTAAAGGTCAACATTTTAGTTTTGGTGTCAATTTTTAATTTACGGTAGTGCGCATAAGCCTTATCACCCCATTCATATGGGTCACCACTGTCATGACGTAAGCCATCAAATAGTTTGGCAAAATACAGGTCAAAATCACGTAAGAAAGCGTCCATCCCAACAACGTCAGTCAAAGCAATTCCCAAGTCTCCACGATATTCTTGAACCCATGTTTCTAAAGCAGCTTTTTGAAAATCACGTAAACGGACATCAAGCGCCTGAAACGCCTGCAAGAATTCATGTGCCATGGTTCCAATTGGCGTGATATTTAATTCTTTAGCCAGCAAAACATTACTTGTTCCACGAAATACATTTGGCACAGTTTTATGAAATGCAGCAACTACATGTTTTTGCCATTCAAAACTATACCGACGGCGTGTACCAAAATCAGAAACTAAAAATGGAGGGTCATTCGGCTGTTGAGATTTTTCGTACTGCTGAATCAATTCAAGCTTTGCTTGTAAACGTCGTTCGCCTTCCGCCCAAACTTCGTCTGTTTTAATGCGGCTAAAATATAATTCATTTACAATCGCTAAAACAAAAATCTCGAACATCATGGCCTGAACCATTGGCCCTTCAATCCGAATATCTAGTCGACCTTCATTATCAATACTGGCCTGAATAAAACGTCGTTTAAGTTGGAATAATTCTAAATAATCGACAAAGTCGCTTTTAATAAAGCGTAATTTTCTTAAATATTGTAGTTCGTCTTCTTTATATTTGAGATTACATAAATGGTCGAGTTGCTCGTTTAAGTCATCCAAAATATCCACTAATGGATAAACAGTATCTTCTAAATTTCTGCAACGAAAATGGTAGACACTATGTGTTTGCGGGAATTTATGCAAAACCACTTGTAGCATCGTAAATTTGTACAAGTCTGTATCAAGTAAAGAATGGATAATTGGAGACATAGTCAATGATTATTCGCTTGCTTCTTAGCATTAAAGCATATTTTTATAGATGAATTATGAGCTTTTATACCATTGTTGCAACTCCATGAAATTTCCTTTTAAAAATCATTTAAATTAATTTCTGCTAAACTGCATCAATTCAAATAATTGCAGAAACTCTCTCTAACAATGCGCGCTTTAATACAACGAGTTCTTGAAGCTAAAGTGGTGGTAGACGGTGAAACGACCGGTGAAATCCAGAATGGCTTATTGGTTTTTTTAGGAATTGGCCGAGACGATACTTTAGCCACAGGTCAGAAGCTTATCGATAAGATTTTGAAATATCGTATTTTTGATGATGAGCAAGGCAAAATGGGCTGGAATGTATCTCAAGCAAATGGCGGAGTCCTGCTTGTCTCTCAGTTCACGCTCATGGCACAAACCCAAAAAGGCTTACGTCCAGACTTTGGTCCAGCCATGCCACCGAGCGACGCAAAAGCACTTTATGAACAGTTGGTTGAATATACCCGTTCACAGTTTGAAAATGTTCAAACAGGTATTTTTGCTGCTGATATGAAAGTACACCTCATTAATGATGGACCAGTTACTTTCAATTTAGAAGTTGAAGCATAGATATAAAAAAACTCCCGATCGGGAGTTTTTTTTTAAGTCCTAACGACCAGTCTTTTCTTTAATAAAAGCACGCGCCTGACGTACTTTATCTTTTACTGGTTTTGGTAATTTTGGTGGAATCAATTTAGCTGCCTGGTTAAACCAAACAAGTAGGCTGAAATCGCCTTCCATTTTGATACTACCCTCTTGCATACCCGTCATGAATGCAGTTGGGTCGCCTTTGAGTAAGGTTTTTACACCTTGTTCACTATTTGCAAACTGCAAAATAAAGTCAGCTTTTTCAGGTGAGCCAGCGACTGTATCGATATGGCCATGATTAATAATAATTTGGCGAGCCACACCTAAATCAGTACCAATTTGAATGCGGAATGCGCGGTCATGCACTAGCTCAATAAACTTAGGACTTGTACGTGCCAACTGTTTCATACGCAGTGCCAAACCTGCTACCAATAAATCTAACGGGTCTGTACTGACATCAACAAGTGGTAACTTGACTACAGGTATAGAAGAAAGTTTCATGAACATTCACGCCTATTGTATTTTTATGAAAACCTTGGGGCAAAACTCAGCAAGGGCTCCCCATTGCCTGTTTTGTGCATCGACTGATGATATTCTAATTGGCAACGCAATCTATATATGAAACGTCAACAGACCAGCCTATCGTAGCATAACTGGCTATTTTTTAATAAATGCTTTGTATAATAAAAATCATGTTTTCGTAAATAAAAAAGGCATGCTGTGCATACCTTTTTACCGTTAGATAACAATTTAATTATCGGCTAGAACATTGCTGCTGATCATCTTCATATACTGGCGTATGTTCTATATATTGGCGATTTGCCAAAGCCTTCTGTGCCTGTTTATCCTCACGTAATAAAATAAATGTGACCATTACCATCGCTAGACTTAGTGCAGTTAAATAACTATATGTGACTGGCATTTCAAAAGTGACTTGAACTCCAAAACGGACCACTTCCAATAGCCCCCAAAAAAACATCCCTGCAAGCATAAAACCAAGCCAACGACGGTAAGGAGAAAAGAACACAGCAACAAGCGCGACAGCAATTAAGCTGAGTCCGGCGATAGCGGCAAAATTCGCTGTTACCATAGAAACCTCCGTCTTAATGAAAACGTCTAAAAACATTCGGTCTGAACACCAGACCTCATTCCAAAAACAACTTTAATTCATGATTTGTGTTGAAGCTTAGAAAGCATTATGGATGTTTTTTTTTAGAAAAAAAGACCTGTTATTTGTCGAAGCGACATACTTTGTCGCAACATTCTTTTGTCATTACATTTTTGCAAATTTAAAAAAGTTCTACTTCCTATATGGCGTCAATTCTGGCGTGTCATTACAAAAAACTATGCTGTTTTTTTGCCTCAAAATAAGTTTTTTTCAGTTTTTTTTATTGCCTTTTTTCTGTGCATCATTTTGTCATAACTTGCTTGTTTTTATGACTATTCTGCATAAAAAAAGCGCTACTCTTGAGCAGCGCTTAATGATTGTTCAGTATTATTTAGGCACGGCTTAAATCTTTGTCATGCATACCGAGTAAATACAAGACACCATCTAAACCAACGCTTGAAATCGCCTGATTGGCATTTTGACGAACAAGCGGTTTAGCACGATATGCGACACCAAGACCCGCAATCGCAAGCATTGGTAAATCATTTGCGCCATCACCAACAGCCATCGCTTGCTCTAGTGAAATACCAAGTTTGTTGGCAAGCTCACGCAGCAACTCTGCTTTACGCGCACCATCAACAATTATACCTTTTACTTCACCTGTTACAACGCCATCTTGTACATCTAAAACGTTGGCATGAACTTCATCAATACCTAATTTAGCTTGTAAATATTCAGCAAAATACTGGAAACCACCAGATAAAATTGCCGTTTTATATCCAAGTGCTTTTAAAGTCGAAATAAGGCGTTCCGCACCTTCGGTAATGGTCAAACGCTCAGCAATTTTAGGTAAAACAGATGCATCAAGACCTTTTAATAATGCAACACGTGCACGGAAACTTTGTTGGAAGTCCAACTCACCTTGCATTGCTCTTTCAGTAATTTCAGCTACTTGCGCGCCTACCCCTGCTTCAAGCGCCAATTCATCAATCACTTCTTGTTCAATTAAAGTTGAATCCATATCGAAACACACTAAACGGCGATTACGTCGATAAGCGTTATCTTCTTGAACAGCGACATCAATATTTAATTCGCTTGAAAGAAGTAAACAAGCAGCACGCATCGCTTGTGCATCTAAAGTTGGACCACTACTTAAACCAAACTGAACACAGGCACGACGAGGCAAGGTACTGTCTTTTTCAAGGTCTACACGGCCAGATAAACGGGTGACAGTTTCAATGTTAAAGCCTTGTGTAGACACAATTTGTGTAACTGCTTGTAAATGTGCAGCAGTCAGTTCAGGCGCTAAAGCAGTGACGATATAACGGGTTCGTCCACCTTCGCTTACCCATTGATCGTATTCTGTGCCCGAGATTGGTTTAAAGCGCACTGTTAAGCCAATATCATGTGCTAAAATCAAAATCTCTTTCATTGCCAACGCTGTCGCAGTTTCATTTTCAGAGGCGACCACGATGCCCAATGTCAGTTGATTATGAATAACGGCCTGACCTACATCCAGTATTTGCAATGAATGTACGGATAGTACTTGCATTAATCGGGTAAACTGGTTTGGTTGGTCCGGTCCTAAAAAGGATATAAGAATGATTTCTCGCATGAATTGACTCTAGTCTGAGTGACAACTATTGTAAGAATCATAATCGAATTTCAATATAATTGCCTTGGAAGTTTAACTTGATTGCGCCTAGACAAGGGCTATTTGCTAGCCTACTGATCATTAGTTTTGCATTGCATACCTTTTTATTGGTGATTGCAACGACACACCAGCTCAATGAAAACCGTGCGAGTCAAGGTCAGCTCATGACCAGTCAACTCGTAGCAGACAGCTTATCTGAGCTTGAACCTGCCAATACGGTATCTTTGGCGCTTATTGCCAATCGCTATGCGACCAATCCAAGTGTGGCATCTATCCGTATTCTTGATGCCAATAAACAAGTTTTGGCAACAAGCGGCATGTCAAAAACTCGCGAAGGTGAAATTTTTGTTCGTGATGCTCTTCAAAACGAGAAGAAAGTCGGTTCTATTGAAATTACGCTTATTCAACCAAGTATTGGGGAAATTCTTCGTACCCAATGGCTTGCGATTTTAGCTTCACTGTTCCTACATATTTTATTATGGCTTGCTTACCGTGCTATCGCTCGTCCAACCCGTAGCGAATACTTGGCCCGTATTAACGAAGAAAATCGTTTAAAACATGAGATTCAAGAGTTAACTCAAGCACTCGCACTAGAAAAGCAAAATACAGTGACCTTGGTCGCACAAGCTCAGCAGCAAGCTAAAGCTAAACCACTGGTTCGTACACAACCAGAAAAAAGCGCTGAGTCTCCAGATCAAGATACCTTGGCACTTAATATTCAGTTTTATGACCCTAAACAGTTGTTAAGTAGCGTTAACCAGTCTGTTTCTGTTCCTTACTTTAAACTTTGTCAGCTCTTTTTAAATAAAAGTATTGAGCTATGCACGAAGCATTATCATTTAAAGTCTACAGATATTGAGGTAGTAGATGAGTTCCATGCCGAAGGCGCAACACTCGCAATCTCAACTTCACATGCACACGCTGTAGAGTGCCTACTTATGGTAGGTACAGTGTTCCAATTACTGTCAGACGTTTTATATAAGCGTTACCGTGAAGATAAACGCTTTGCACTGCAAACCCGTAGTGCCGTGTGTCATGCTGTAGAAGCAATGCAAATTGATGCCAAAGAAGCTGCTCAGCGTTTAGCACAACATCTTCATGCGAAAGAGTCTGCACTTTATCTTGATAATGATCAGCTTAAAGCGATTCAAGACAGCTATCAGCTTGTTGCTATGCCAAACCCAAGTAATGTCATGACTCGCCATGCATTTATGATTAACGGCATGAATGCTGAATGTGCAGAGCTTGCGCAAAATATTCGAACTGAAATTTTGATGGGCAAAAAATCAATTCCACAAAATGATAGCCCAAGTAGTGCAGCTTCTTAAAAGTCATTGTGCGCATTTAAACCTAGCCAAAAGGCTAGGTTTTTTTTATTTAAATTCATGGTATTTAGTTTAAATAATTTTATTCTCTTATGATTTATTCAGATAAATAAATCCAGATCTATTATGTCTCGTTATAAATTTGGATAAATCAGAATCATAGGCAAAATTCTATAAACAGCGTAAACTATGCGAAATTTATTCAATAGAAATTGTCTTACGACAAAAAAAGGTGAAAGCGAATGCCGCTGAGTCGTGTTGAAGATCTTGTCGCCGATATTCGTGCAGGCAAAATGGTTATTTTGATGGATGACGAAGATCGCGAAAATGAAGGTGATCTTGTCATGGCAGCAACGCATGTTCGTCCTGAAGATATTAACTTCATGATTACACATGCACGTGGTCTAGTTTGCCTAACGTTAAGCCGTGAGCGCTGTAAACAGTTAAATCTTCCTTTGATGGTTGATCAGAATGGTGCTCAGCATAGTACAAACTTTACGTTATCGATCGAAGCAGCTGAAGGTATTACAACGGGTATTTCAGCAGCAGAGCGTGCACATACAATTCAAACGGCTGTCGCAGCGCATGCAAAACCAAGCGATATCGTACAACCGGGCCACATTTTCCCACTCATGGCTCAGCCAGGTGGTGTTTTACATCGTGCAGGTCATACCGAAGCAGGCTGTGATTTAACACGTCTAGCGGGCTTTGAACCTGCATCTGTGATTTGTGAAATCATCAATGAAGATGGCACAATGGCACGCCGTGCAGATTTAGAAATTTTTGCCGAGAAGCATGGCCTAAAAATTGGTACAATTGCCGACTTAATTCACTACCGTATGACGAATGAGCAAACTGTAGAACGTCTGGATCAAAAAACGATTCAAACAGAATACGGATCATTTGAGCTCTATCGCTATCGCGAGATCGGTAACCCGGACATTCATTTGGCTTTAGTTAAAGGCGAGCCAAAAGAAGGTGTTACAACGGTACGTGTACACGGTTTCAGCCCAATTCGTGATTTGCTTAAGCTGAATAAGGCTGACGGCGAACCTGCTTGGAATCTTGACCGTGCACTACAGACGATCGCAGCAAGTGACCGCGGCGTTTTAGTCTGGATCGGACAAGATCATTTGCAAGACTTGGGACCAGCGTTGGATGATTTAAACAAGCCAAAACCGGTGAAATCCAATGCAGCACTTTCACATCAATATCAAACGATTGGTGTAGGTGCTCAAATTTTGCGTGATTTAGGTGTTGAAAAAATGAAGCTTCTGAGCTCACCATTACGTTTCAATGCCTTATCTGGCTTTAATTTAGAAGTAGTGGAATATGTCACTGCTGATCAAATCACAACGAAATAATCGAGGTTGCTATGGCAATTCGCCGTATTGAAGGTTTATTACATCTCGCAAGCGAAGGTCGTTATGCGATTTTAGTGGGTCGTTTCAACAGCTTTGTTGTTGAACACTTATTGGAAGGCGCGATCGACACATTAAAACGTCACGGCGTAAATGAAGATAACATTACTGTTATTCACGCTCCTGGCGCTTGGGAACTCCCGATCGTTGCTAAAAAATTAGCTACATCAAACCAGTTTGACGCCATCATTGCTCTTGGTGCAGTGATTCGTGGCAGCACACCTCACTTTGACTTTGTTGCTGGTGAATGTGCAAAAGGTTTAGGTGTAGTTGCGTTAGAAAGCAGCTTGCCTGTTATCAATGGTGTATTAACTACTGACAGCATCGAGCAAGCAATCGAACGCTCAGGTACAAAAGCAGGAAACAAAGGTAGCGAAGCTGCTTTAACTGCAATTGAAATGGTTAATTTATTAAAGGCAATTTAAAGCATGTCTCAAACACTGCAAGCCGCTTATGCAGCAAAACGCAAAGCACGTCGTTTTGCTGTACAAGGTATTTATGAATGGCAAATGAGTCACAACCCTGTACACGAAATTGAAGCACGTACCCGTGCTGAAAATGCAATGCACAAGGTCGACTTAAGCTATTATCACGAACTACTTACTCAAGTCATCGCTCAGCACGAAGACCTTGATGCGTTACTTATTCCGGTACTTGACCGTGAAATTGACGCACTTGATGGTGTAGAGCTTGCGACTTTACGTTTAGGTGCTTACGAGTTACGTGATCATTTAGAAATTCCATACCGTGTGGTACTTGATGAAGCAATCGAACTCGCTAAACATTTTGGCGGAGCAGACAGTCATAAATACATCAATGGTGTATTAGACCGCCTAAGTTCGACACTGCGTAGCGCAGAAAAACAACAAGCAAACTAATAGGCTTGGTGTTCTATGGCTGAGTTTTCAATTATTGACCAGTACTTTAATCGGCAGTCAAACCCCGATGTCGCGCTTGGTATTGGTGATGACTCAGCCTTAATCACTCCTCCTCCAAATCAACAACTGGTGATCTGTGCAGATACACTTGTTGCCGGACGTCATTTCCCTCTTGAAACCTCACCTCATGCGATTGGCTGGAAAAGTGTTGCTGTAAATCTTTCAGATATTGCCGCAATGGGTGCCAAACCGCACAGTATTTTACTAGCAATCAGCTTGCCTCAAGTTGACCATGAGTGGCTTAAAGGGTTTAGTCAGGGAATCTATGACTGTTGTAATCAATTTGGTGTTGCCTTAATTGGTGGAGATACCACTCAAGGCCCACATCTCACCATTACCGTTACCGCAATGGGCTGGATTGAAACCGGAAAAGCCGTGTTACGTTCAGGCGCAAAAGTTGGTGATTATGTATGTGTGAGCGGACAGGTAGGTGATGCAGCCTACGGTTTACAGCACTTGGGCCATCCTCTACAGCAAAGACTCGACTATCCGACACCACGCTGTCAGCTTGGACAAGAGCTAAAAGGCCTTGCCTCTAGCATGATTGATGTGTCAGATGGCTTAGCGCAAGATTTAGGACATATTTTAAAAGCATCCAAGGTTGGAGCCCGACTCGTCTTGGAAAAATTACCTGTTGACCCTGTATTGCAACAATTAAAAGAACAACAACGTTGGCAGTATGCACTTGCAGGTGGTGATGACTACGAATTATGTTTTACAATAACACCGCAAAATTATGGAAAACTTTTGCAAAAACAACTGGACGTTAAGATTACAATGATCGGACAGATCGTTGAGCAAACAAAACTAACTTTTGAGCATTTGGGTTCAGATTACCCATTGCAAATTCATGGATACCAACACTTTGCATAAACCGCCGATTCATTTTAAGAACATGTCTTGGTTCAACCGCTGCATCGTTTTCTGTGGGGTTGGTTTTGGATCTGGTCTCGCTCCTAAAGCACCCGGTACTTTTGGTTCTGCTTTTGCCTTACTTTTCATTCCTATCTGGTTATCTCTCGGATTTACCTTAAGTTTAATCGCTATTCTCATCATGTCCTTGGTGGGAATTTATATTTGTGGTCAAACGGCAAAAGTCCTTGATGTTCATGATGATGGGCGAATTGTTTGGGATGAATTTGCAGGACAATCAATTACTCTTCTGCCTTTAATATTTTTTAATATAATGTCGTTACAATGGGCACTAATTGGTTTTTGCTTATTCCGCCTGTTTGATGTTTGGAAACCTTGGCCAATCCGTGTTGCCGACCAGAAAGTTGCTGGCGGTTTCGGAATTATGCTGGATGACATCATTGCAGGGCTTTGGGCGGCACTCTGTATCATCATATTTATTACTTTCTGGGGCGTAACGCCATTTAAGTAGGTTTACTCATGTCAACTACCGTCATTATCCTAGCTGCAGGCAAAGGAACGCGAATGCGTTCACAACTACCTAAAGTATTGCAACCTTTAGCTGGTCGCCCACTCCTAGGACATGTTATTAAGACAGCAAAACAACTATTAGCAAAAAATATCATTACCATTTATGGACATGGCGGCGATCACGTAAAACAGACGTTTGCACAAGAAAACATTCAATGGGTTGAACAAGCAGAACAATTAGGTACAGGTCATGCTGTACAAATGACTTTACCGGTACTTCCTAAAGACGGTATTTCATTAATTTTATACGGTGATGTTCCTTTAGTTCGTCAAACAACGCTAGAGCAACTTGTTGAAGTATCAAGTAAAACCGGTATTGGCATGATTACTTTACATGTCGATAACCCAACAGGTTATGGCCGTATTGTTCGCCAAGACGGAAAAATTCAAGCGATTGTTGAACATAAAGATGCAACTGATGCTCAGCGCCAAATTCAAGAAATCAACACAGGTATTTACTGTGTCAGCAATGCAAAACTTCATGAATGGTTGCCTAAGCTTTCTAATGAAAACGCGCAAGGCGAATACTATTTAACTGACATCGTTGCGATGGCAGTTGCAGATGGCTTAGAAATTGCCTCCATTCAACCAGAACTTGCTTTTGAAGTTGAAGGGGTTAATGACCGCTTACAACTTGCGGCACTTGAGCGCGATTTTCAGCAACAGCAAGCAAAAGAACTTATGCAACAAGGCGTAACTTTTGCCGACCCTGCTCGTTTCGATTTACGTGGTTCTGTGAAAGTTGGACACGATGTCCGTATTGACGTAAATGTCATTATTGAAGGTGACTGTGAACTCGGTGACTTTGTAGAAATCGGTGCTGGTTGTATTTTGAAAAATACAAAAATTGCAGCGGGAACTAAAGTTCAGCCTTATAGTGTTTTTGATGGTGCAATTGTTGGTGAAAACACCCAAATTGGTCCATTTGCACGCTTACGCCCAGGCGCTAAATTGGCAAACGAAGTACACATTGGTAACTTCGTTGAAGTCAAAAACACAACCATTGGTCTTGGAAGTAAAGCCAATCATTTCACCTACTTAGGTGATGCCGAGATCGGTGCTGACTCAAATATTGGGGCAGGTACAATTACCTGCAATTATGATGGTGCAAATAAACACAAAACCACTATTGGCGATGCAGTCTTTATCGGTTCTAATAGCTCGCTGGTTGCGCCTGTGACTATTGGAAATGGAGCAACAGTCGGTGCGGGTTCTGTGATTACGAAAGATGTGGCTGAACAAAGTCTCTCCTTTGAACGTGCTCAACAAATTTCTAAGGCAAATTATCAACGTCCCCAAAAGCGTGAAAAATAAGAGGATTGAATTATGTGTGGTATCGTCGGAGGCGTTGCAGAGCGTTGTGTAACCGAAATTTTAATTGAAGGTTTAAAACGTCTTGAATATCGCGGTTATGATTCAGCAGGCGTTGCTGTACTGAATAATGAAGAAGTTTTACGTGAGCGTCGTGTAGGTAAGGTGATTAATCTTGCCGATGCAGTTGCTGATCAGCAGCTCACTGGGGTAGTTGGTATTGCTCATACACGTTGGGCAACACATGGTAAACCAACTGAAAATAATGCTCACCCGCACATGTCGGGTAAAGTGGCAGTCGTACACAACGGTATTATCGAAAACTATCAAGAGCTTAAAGATGACCTTCAAGCTTTAGGATATGTATTTACCTCTCAAACAGATACAGAAGTTGTCGCTCACTTAGTTGCAGAAGCACTAAAAAGCACTGACAGCTTACTTGAAGCAGTACAATCTGTTGTTCCTCAGCTTAAAGGTGCATATGCACTGGGTATTATTCATAGCGATTACCCAGATGAGTTAATCACTGTACGCGAAGGTTCACCACTTGTGATTGGTGTAGGTATTGGTGAGAACTTTATTAGTTCAGACCAACTTGCGCTTTTACCTGTGACTAACCGTTTTATGTATTTAGAAGAAGGTGATATTGCTCGCCTGACTCGTACTTCAATTGAAGTATTTGCAAACGGTGAACTTGTTGAACGTCCAGTGAAAGAGCTTGACGCAACGGTAAGCAATGCTTCAAAAGGTGAATACAAGCACTACATGCTCAAAGAGATTTATGAGCAACCAGAAGCAATTAAACAAACGATTTCTCAAGCACTGGATGGCAACAGCTTACGCGAAGACTTCTTGCAAAATGCTGAAGCAGACTTTAGCAAAGTTCAAAGCGTACAGATTATTGCATGTGGTACAAGTTATCATTCAGGTATGATCGCGAAATATTGGTTTGAACAACTGATTGGCGTGCCTTGCCAAGTTGAAATCGCAAGTGAATTCCGCTATCGCACACCTGTGATTGTTGAAAATACGCTCTATATCTGTATTTCTCAATCAGGTGAAACAGCCGATACTTTAGCTGCATTACGTGAAACTCAAAAACGTGCCAAAGCAAACAATATCGATATTCAAACTTTGACTATCTGTAACGTTGCGACGTCTTCAATGGTACGTGAAACTGATCACCACTTATTGACCCTTGCTGGGCCTGAAATTGGTGTTGCATCAACTAAAGCGTTCACGACTCAGCTTGCTGCACTTATGCTACTCGTCTTAAAAATTGGACAAGTAAAACAGCGTATTAGCAATGCCATGATTGAAGAGATTGCTCGCGAATTGTGGCACAGCCCGAAAGTAATTCTTGATACGCTTAAGAATGATGCTGAAATTTTACGTTTATCAGAATTGTTTGTTGAAAAACAACACTGTTTATTCTTAGGCCGCGGCACACACTATCCAATCGCTTTGGAAGGTGCGTTAAAGCTCAAAGAAATTTCATATATTCATGCAGAAGGTTATGCGGCTGGTGAGTTAAAACATGGGCCATTGGCACTTGTTGATACTGAAATGCCAATCGTGATTCTTGCGCCAAACGATGAAATGCTTGATAAGCTTAAGTCAAATATGGAAGAAGTTCAGGCGCGTGGCGGTGAATTATTCGTATTCGCTGATGAAAATAGCGGCGTAGTAGAAAAAGATCGTCAACACGTTGTACAAATTCCGGCAGTAAACGAATGGCTCGCTCCAATCATTTATAGCGTACCAGTTCAGTTGTTGTCTTATCACGTTGCTGTATTACGTGGTACAGACGTTGACCAGCCACGTAACTTGGCGAAATCAGTAACTGTAGAGTAATTCAAAAAAGATCATTATTAAGGCATCACTTGCTTTAATAACTGATTGATTAAGCCCGATATGTAACGCATATCGGGCTTTTTTATTGCCTGATTCAAAGGATTCATATAAAACAGATATAAAAATGTAAAAACTGATGGCAATCCTAGATGGGTAGCCGAAGTTAGTTTCCAGCTTAATAAACAAAACATTATCATCTTAGAGGCTGATACTTCTGATAATAAGAAACTACTTTCAACTCGTGTTTTATCACTTAAAGATAGAAATCATTGCAATACTACTAATCATGCCAAAGTACTTGAGCTAGTAGTTACTCGATGTTTATGTTAGCCAAAAGAAATCTTTAAAAACCTGCTATAAAAAATAAAGCTTCGAATATCAGCAATGGAACTACAAATAATCAGATATTAACAAATAAAGATTTAAAAAAAGGCGTGATCGTCCAAGTGATTGCTAAATACTATTTAAGCAGCAATTTCTTTTAATTGAGCACACTTGCTTAAATACAAACTATTTATAAAATACTCTATTTTATCTAAGGAGCTATACAGAGCCCCTGTCCCCGAGTAATTTTTTTTAAAATCGTCCCAATACATGTATATAGCTTTTTTCAAACATTCTGCTTCTGCTAAATTTTTACATTTTATGGAAAAAATACAGTCAGAAATTACTATTTCTAGTCCTGAAGATAAGATACAAATTTTTTCCTGAGTAAAATTACCTACTCTAGGAAATAGAACTGCAGGCCCCCTTACTATAGAGTTTTTATTAGCAACTTTAAAACAATTTAAAAAATCGATAGTATTGTTTTTTAATGAAGAGGTATGAACTAATGGATAACCTTTGTCGAAGCTATTAATTGATGCCGTATGCATCTGAAATTTTCCTCTAAACACTCTTGGATTTAATCTATCAATAGATAATTGAATATCCTCCTGATAATTAGTTGGTTTTATATTTTCAATCATAATGATTGATGTCTTTACTCTTACTTTATCGAAAGTAGCTTCTCTATTATGTGTAATAATTTTAAATTTATAATTTTCTTTTAAGTAGGTTAGTGCTTTTTTATCTCTTTGGCTTGTTAAGCAGCCATTAGGAACAACAGCAACTAAAAAGCCACCTGATTTTAAAAAATTAAGGGAGTTATAAATAAAATTAAGGGCCACACCAGATTTGATTTTCGCTTCTGTATTCTCCCATAATATTGGTTTAATTCCTCTTTGACTAAATGGTGGATTTAATAAAATTAAATCAATTTTATTTTCGAATTTCTTTAGTTCAGAGTTAGCAATAGCTCTTCTATCTAAAAAATCAACATTGAACTTATCCCAGTCATTATTTAATAAATTTAGAGTATTTATAGATAAATCATTTGCAACAACATTTAATCCTCTAGGCCACTTTTTTAAAGCAGCATAAATTAAACTCCCCTCACCAACTGCAAAGTCTGCAATATAAGAAGGCTGAAATGCAGTTGGCAAGGAATCCACCAAAAGACTTGCTAAAAGAGGAGGAGTAAAGTGTTGATCTATCATTAAGTTAAACTTGCCCTACGTGTTCTCAAACTTCTGATGAAATCTTGTGTCCTGGTTGGATTAGGCTTAACTATACTAGAAACATGATAAACATGCAGCTTTGAAGACCCATCAGTCCTTCCAGGTTTTCTAACTGGATGATCATAGATTATCTCTATTTGGGGATGATTCAACACAAACATAACTGCTGCTAAAGCATGAGGTTTCGTTCCAATTGGAGCTATTTTGATATGTTGATCTTTAAACCTGCTATATAAGTCAGTTAATAAGTAATAACAGCTAAATGGACAATCTCCAGGTGCATATCGAATTGATTGCCATGAATGAGTCTCACTTAATGAAGCTTTATTACCTTTCAAAGTTTCAAAAACATACCAAGGTTTAAATCCTGGTAGGCCTATGATAGGAAAAATATGCTCATTTGCTGGCTGAGTTTGCTCAATAATATATTTTAATCGAGCTCCTTCAAAACCAAGTAGTGGGATAAATAATGTCTCAGCTTTCTTAGGAGCTAGAACAGCAAAACCTGGCAAAGGAGAAATTTCAGTAATTTTATCACTTAAATCATATATTTGACCTTCTAAAGGGGCTGAACTTCGACTATATAAACTAGGTTCAACATATACAACTAAGACTTTAAAACCATTATCAATTGAGGATTTTAAAATACTGGCCCAAGTTGAATGAGACAGACCTGTAATATCTATATAAATATTTGTACTTTTTTGGATTCCTTGCCAAAGACTTGCAATATTTTTATCGCTTCTTAAGAAAATTTCATTCGATTTATCTCCATTAATGATAAATGAACTCATTGTTTGCTCTGAAATTTCAATGAAACTAACATTAGTAGTAGAACTTTTCCATTCAGCAATGTGTTGGCTTCTAGCTTCATCTGTAAACCCAAAAACATACACACTATTATCAAGTGGTTTAAATTCAGCCACATCATTGTAAGTATCTGTAAAAATAGGAATATTTTTTAATTTATTCATAGTAGCTTCCGAAAAGTTGAAGCTGATCTGGCAACTGTATTCCTAAACTCTCACTACGGTTAGAATTATCAAGAACTTCTTTAATCCCTGCTTTTGGCTGATGTATTAACTTTAAAAGACTGCTAGATGACAATGCAATTTTGCGTTTTTTTCTATGTGAAAATTCAAAGAAAGGAGCAAAAATTGGATGAATCATATATTCATAAGCTTTAGTATCAGCTCTATCTGTAAGCTTATTACCTGGGGTTCTAGTTATTGCCAAATGCATCACTGCTTGGTCTAAAATCATTTTTACCTTATCTTCAGTTGCTACATCAGAATCAGGAATCAACTGAAATTGATTTGCTTCTGGCGTATGCCCCAAAGGTGAAGCAGCCAAAACTCCAAAAACTCGCCCTAGACTTAATAATAATTTTGTAAGTTTGGCACCTTCAACACTGAGTCCCTCTAATTCAGAAAGATTCTTTTTTCCAATTTGAATTGCTGCATTAGTTTGTAATTCAAAAGAAATAGGAATAAAGCTATTGATTTCTTTTCCTTCTAAAGCTGTTAAGTGTTCAAGTAATGCTGCATGTACCAATTCTAATAAATATCTTATGTTTCCATTAGCTAGATTTAAATATGTATCCCAGCCTGTATAATATTTACGTATTCCTACTTTACCTGATCGAATGGCAAACAGTGATGCGTAAAAGTGATTATTTAATCTGGTATTCCAAATATCTCTACCATTTGATATCCAATCTACAACTAATTCAGGAAAACTTTTATCTTTTTCCTTTTCACTCCAATACTTTATAAAATATAGATACCCAGGTTCAATCTCTTTTGCTTTTTTAAAGCTATCTTTATCTAATTTATTTTCTAGCTCTTTTAACCACTCAAGATGACTATCTCTTAGAAGTAAATTTGCCTCTTCCAGTTGAGTAAGTGCAGGTAAAAGATCAGTAATTCTAAGCTCTTGCTCATTTCCAAGAAAACTCGGATCATTTAAACGGCTATCAATTACTGCTTCAGCAAATTCCTTAAATTTATTAGCATCTTTTCCACTAGCATTCTGAAATTTTTCAGTTAAATCTATACGCACATAATCCGCAGGTGATGTTAACTGCTCATTCTGATTTAAAGTAGCTTTTTGTCTAAAACCCAGTTCTCTTACACCAATTTTAAAAGTATAAAAGCTATTATTATGCTTAACAAGCGTATTCAAAATCTGTTGCTGATAATCTTGAAAATTTTCAAACTCATCAATTAAGAAGAAAAACTGTTTACCTTCTAGTACAGTGTTTGATATTAAGGCTTCACTTAAAATATCAATTGGGAGGCCCAACATGGTAATTTTAGTAGGTGGATTATCAATTACTTGGTTTATAGATGATTCAAACTCTAATAAAGAGATTTCAATTTCTTCATCTAAATAGTCTAAAGACTCTATTGATTGGTCAAATTGAAATATTTTATTTATATTTCTCCATTTTCTTGAAGATATTTCTATTTTCTCACCTGTAGTTTGCTCATACCATAACGAAAATCTCACTAATTCTTTACAAAAACATAAGTTTATATAATGGCTAAAATATCTTATCCACTTTTCTAAAGAAACATCATTGCCACCGAATGTAGTTACTCGATTAGTATTTGCACGATAATAAATACCGATAAACTGCCAATCTTTAATTTTTTCTCTTTTCGTAAACAATTGATTAAGAGTGAATTGTCCATCATAAGAGAGCCCCTTTAGTACAGTAGTTTTCCCAGTTCCTCTGCCCCCAATTAAAACACATGGTCTATTTGTTTTTAATTCAGAAAAATATCCTGGTTCATTGAAGTGGTCGAACAGCTTTGAACTTAACCATTCAGCCCTATATAAACCTAATAAATTTTGAGCTTGTGTTAATCTCAGTAAATAATTATTCATAACTCTCCCTTTTTCAAAAGAGGCTTAAACCCTCCTTCATTATGATAAAATAAAGGCAGTGTTGCATCTGGCCAACCGTGGGAAAAACTTAATGCTAACCCCAATTCTAAATATCCTTGCCAACTAACAATCTTTGTCCCATCCGCATTTACAATCACCCCAGCATTTTCTAATTCAGGTATACCAACTTTCATACTCATTTCTTTAATAAAATCTGGACCATCTTTAGAGAAATCTCTCCATATATAGGATTCTGAATTCAATGCACTATGAAGTTCAGTATATAAATGAGCAGGTAGTACTTTTACAGGACAAAATTTGCTAATTAAGTTATATCCCATCTGAGTACATATTGCTGGACAATAAAAAAATTTCCTATTCGGGAAGTGCTCATATATTTTTTGAAAAGTTATATTCGGTAAAATTTCTTGATGATGCCAGAAACTAATAAATTGATTACCAGAACCAACAAAATCATCGACAAAAACAAAGCTTGCTTCAGAATTAGATTGAATTACTTCAATAAACTTTTGTGAGGTAATTATTTGTGTTTCTGGTATACCTAGCACATCTCTAGAGCTTCTTGTGAATATGTAACCACTATCCGCATCACTTGGATCCTCTCCCGTAACCCTCATTATATAAAGATTATCTAAAAAAACTGACCACTCTCTAGCTGATAAAATAGAATCCGTCTTATTTGTCAGAATATATTTTGAAAGTGATACAAAACTACTTTTAAATAATTGTTTAACCATATCTTCTGAAAAATATGTGAATTTTTCTAATAACCTTTTTGCAAAACGTGACTCGTCTGAATCAAAATTGCTCATCCATTCTTGTGGAGCAAATTGATTTCTTCTTGGCCAAACTCCTGTCTCTACAAAATACTTCCACTGATCATCGCTCTGAAACATTGCTATATCCAACTTATTTATCTAATTGCTTATATCTTTTTTCTAATTGATTATATAAATAAGTTGATAATTGAGTATCAAGATTACCTTCATAATATGTATTCAGAATCTCATATAAGTGTTCATTATCTTCACGATTATTCCAAATCTTTATATATTCTCCAGATTTATATCCATTATGCTGTCTAAAATTATTTAATACATTCTTTGCAATATATAGTTTGTGGATTTCGACTATATCAAGCGATAACAGAAGAGAAAGGTTCATGAAACTTTCAATATCAAATTTCTTATGTTGTATTGTAAAAGCCATGAAATCTTCAATTTTTTCTAATATTTCAGCTTTATTGATAGTTTTACGATGAATTTCTACTAAAGGATCTAAGTTAACATTTTCTAACCCCTTCAAAAGATCATCGATTTTGAGTCTTCTTTGAAGAATATCACTAAGACCAAAATGCCAAATGTCTATTAACTCTATTTGAGCTTGTTCAATATCAATTTCTTGTTTTTTCCACCATTTCCAACCGACATGATCCATTAATTCTGCACATTCAGTCCATATAGCCCTATACCAAGGATTATTTGCATTTCTCCATTCTTTATTGATTAAACTATTAGTAGAATTCTGCAATTCTAACATTTCTTCCATAATTTCAGCATATTGATTTTTCATAAAAACTCTTAAGGTATAAATTATTGTTGCTATACTACTTTACAAATTATCTAAATTTAATTCACCTAAATTTATGACAATAATTGCACTGGCAATACTTTAAAATTTTTTGCTAAATCGTAAACGTTTTCTAAGGTAGGATTGACCTTACCTCTTTCAATTCGCCCTAGGTAATATCTATCCATATTACAGACCAGTACTAATTGCTTTTGTGACATATTTTTTTCTTCTCTGTATTTACAAACTAATTGACTAAATTGAATAGTAAATTCTAACATAAACATTCAAATGCTTAAAAAACAGAAGGATCACTGCTTGAGGAATGTAATACCTACGGATTATATTCTTCTTTTTCTAGTTTTTCATTATGGAATAAATCGTTTCACCAATCTTTCCTTATATCAAGGACAAATCGTTGAATGGATATTCAATGATTGGGAATAAATTAAATCTTTATATAAAAGAAAAGTAAAAACAAACAACAACTTTATAGTCTTTTCAGCAAAATTGTACAATAAGGTCACTTAGTCAAACATATTCCTTCATACAATCTACGACTTTCAGCATTTGTTGAAATTTAAAGTATGTATATCTTTAAAAAGCAAAAGATATATAAAAACCAAACCATCTGACCAAACGCTTGCGGTATTTCCAGAGCTAAAACAGAAATTTAAAAAAAAAACTAATTACTTCAAAATATTGAAGTAATAAAGATTTTTAATGATTTTTAATTTCATTGTTTGATTAACCCGCAAATTCTAGACACATAGAAGAATCTTTTTGTGAGTTTTTCATAATCGAATGGAAAATTATCTGTAAAATAGCTGATAAGAGAGGAAGCCATTACCATGCCAAAAAGAATAGAGACACATCGTATTGATACTAAGGCGATCAGAACTATTTTTACTCACTTAAATGAAAACTGGCTTGTCCGTAATCTTGAGGAGAGAGATTATGGAGTCGATCTACAATTAGAAAGATTTGATTTGAATGATGCGACTGGCGATTTTATCTTTGTTCAGGTTAAAGGTACTGACAAGAAGTTCCAGAAGACGGTAAAACTTTCTAGTTTTCCTGTTGATACAATAAAATATGCCTTAATGTTTGACGTACCTTTTTTTATCTTCCACACCTCGAATACTTCCCAGCAGACAAAGTATGTATGGTTGCAAAACTACGTGGAAACGCGGCTTGAAAAAGATAATCCGCATTGGAAAAACCAAAAAAGTGTAACCATCTATTTTCCTAAAGAAAATGATCTGCAAGCTAATGATTCTAAAATTACCGACATCATTAAAAATGATAAGCTAAAGAAAATGGGAGTCAAGTTCTTAGCAATTTATGAGTCATTAAAGTTTCATTCAGAATCAGTGTTATTAGGACAAACTGCTGTTGCAATAGGATGTGCGATAGAAGCAAGAAAGCTACAAAAGTTGTCTTCATTCATTAATGAATATAAAGATCTAGTTTTTAACGGAAATTATAAAGACTTCAACACTTTTCATGCTGCTTACGACAACATTGCAAATACATCAGAAATTGATTCTGCCGATGAAGAAACTATTACTTCTGCAATGTCTTTTCTTGAGGAAATTAAGTTCAACTTCTTAAATCAAGATCAAATTGCTGATGTTTTGATGGAAAATACTACCGACTATCATTCTTATTAATTTTAGTTTTATACTATTTCGCTATAATAAAAACGTAGATCGCTTCTGTTGATTAGAAAGCCCGATATGCATTAGTTGCCTATCGGGCTTTTTTATTGCGTTCATACCAGAACATAAAGGACACTCCCCTAGGCCCCCGTGCCACAACAGTCTTTTACTTTTGCGCTGATTTAAAGTTTGAGAGATCATTGCGACACAGAGATAAAAGAGCTAAGCGAACTTAGCCCATTTCAGTTTTGTCGCAGCGTTGAATGCTGCTAAACAAGTTAGGGGCAAAGTCCTGTGGGAGAACAGGACTTTGCAAACTGGTACGTTTTAAACGTTGTACGGTTTGAGGTGAACAAATTCTTTTAAATTCCTGCTGAGCATTGGCGTTATCATTTGTAATACTGTAAGCACCGACCAAAAGGCTTAAAATCAATGTAAATTTATAAAGTTTCATATTATTCTCATGATTATTTATAAATTTAAATAAAATAAAAATATGATTCGAATAAATATTAAAATAATTTTTCAAATAATAATTAACCCTCCCATCAATATAGAAAAATAAAATAATTAAAATTTTAGAATAGAAACAATTTATAAATTTAAAAAAACAGGTCACAAAAAAACCCATATTTTAAATAAATAAAATAATTAAATAAGAGAGAAAATGAGTTTGAATAATGGCATGGCCAACTCCTTAAAATGGAGTTCTACCACCAAATCACCGCGAACTAATTTAGGGTGGTAGAACGAAAGAGGGTTGACAGACTGGTCTAGCGATCAGCACGCGCGTACGCGTCCCCCTTCCGCCCTACCATAGAGAAAAAGGGGGCACAAAGGTTCCACACGGGTAATACTGAGGAAGTATAACCCATACGCTAGACTCGGTCTGTCAAAACCGGCTGGCAATGTAGGCCAGCAACGAGATAATAATCGGTGATTTTAATTACGTCAATTTATTTTAATAAAAAAGTTTAAATATAATTATTTTATTCATATTTAAATAATATTACCCCTCTTATTATATTTATGGCTTTTAATTAAATTTAAAATATAAACTTGGGTTATATATTTAGTTAATAAAATAGACTAATCGTTAATTTTAATTTAATAGTCGGCAGAGTAAAACTTGAAGTGCGACATAAACCACCTAATTAATTTAAAGGGTTTATGGAGTATATAAAATTGTCATACCATCATCTTAACTTTGAAGATCGTACTGCATTAATGCTTGAGTCAAGAAAAGAAGGCTTTTCAGCCAGAAAATTTGCTGAACTCATTAAAAGACATCCTAGTACGATCTATCGTGAGCTTAAAAGAAATAGCATCAATGACGTTTATCAAGCTCGATATGCTTCTGATAACACCTTCGCTAGACGTAGACGTGGTCACAGAAAACTCAAAATCGATTCAATCCTCTGGAAATTTATTGTTGAAGCGATCCGTTGTTTATGGTCTCCTCAG
>NZ_JFWX01000039.1:0-40045 GCF_000588095.1 Acinetobacter sp. 1130196
TTCATTGTTTGATCCAAATCAGGAAATGTCTTTAAACGCTTTGCTATTTGCTGAGGAGACCATAAACAACGGATCGCTTCAACAATAAATTTCCAGAGGATTGAATCGATTTTGAGTTTTCTGTGACCACGTCTACGTCTAGCGAAGGTGTTATCAGAAGCATATCGAGCTTGATAAACGTCATTGATGCTATTTCTTTTAAGCTCACGATAGATCGTACTAGGATGTCTTTTAATGAGTTCAGCAAATTTTCTGGCTGAAAAGCCTTCTTTTCTTGACTCAAGCATTAATGCAGTACGATCTTCAAAGTTAAGATGATGGTATGACAATTTTATATACTCCATAAACCCTTTAAATTAATTAGGTGGTTTATGTCGCACTTCAAGTTTTACTCTGCCTCTGTTTATCTAGCTAATTGTACAATTTGGGTTGAAGGCGTTACTGACAGAATGTATTTATCTAAATTAATGGATAAATATTTAAAGGAAATCGAATTTTCAAAACCTGAAAAGTATAAAAAATACAAAAGCTTTATGCCTAACTTCCATTATACTTTTATTGAATATGCTGGTGGAAACATAACACATTGGAGTTTTATTGATGATTATCCATCAAAAGAAGAGGCACTAAAATTTCTTGAAAATAGCAAAGGCCTGACTGCCAAAGCTATTTCTAAAAATATATTATTATTAGCGGACGGGGATAATGAAGGAAAAGCAAAAAGATTACAAGAATGGGAATCTGAATTAAAACCAGAGAATGTTTATATTCTACCTTGTAAAGAAATAGAAAATACATTGGATTCATCGATAATTCATAAGGCATGTTTGATAAAGTTTCAAGGAATAAATAAAACAAAGGATCAAATCACATTAAACGATGAAACCATTATCAATCTAAATCATAGAGGATTTACTAAAGATACTTCTAATTTTGATATCGATCAATTGAATTCTTCTACTAATTTTATAAGTAGTGAAGGTATCGGAAAAATTATTGATGAGATTATTATCAAAGATAAGAACTTATTACTTCAATCAAATCCACCTCGCTTATTTTCAGATGCTTCTGGTACAATTGATGACAAAGTCAGTTTTTGTGAAATATGCAAAATTTTAATGACTTACGAAGATTGGGTGCTTACCGAACCTGCAAAAGAACTTTGCGAAAAGATCTTTAAACATATTGAAGCCTGCAATACTTAATTTCTTCTCAGAAAAGCACCTAAACTTACATTTTTAAAAGGGTATTATAAAATAGCTATAATAATACCCTCACCCCATCCCCCTCAAAAACACCTCCAACCCCCTTTCATCAACTTCATCTGAGCTTAAACGCTGAATGACAGCGCCTTCGATCATATATAAAAATAGTTTGGCATCGGTAAAAGAAGCATCGGGGTTAAGTGCTCTAAGCTGGCTATATATTTCGTTGGTGAGCCATGTTCTATATCTCACGGCGGTTGTATAGGCGTTTGGGTAGTTATTTTTCGTTTCAAAAATGGCTTTAAATAATAGGTAATACAGCCCGTCTATGTCTGCGTGTAAGTTATAGAGCTTTTTGAGTTTATCGGCTGCGCTTGTGTCGTGGTCGTATTCGAGCATAGTGACTACTTTTTCTTGAAGTCGTTCTTTTTGCACCATCAGGCAGATTTCAATAAAGCGTTCTTTAGATTGAAAGTAGTTATAAAACGTCATTTTTGGTATTTCTGACTCTTTCACAAGTCTGTCGACACCCACGATATGAAACCCGTTGTAATGGAACAGCTCAATTGATTTATTGACGACTTTTAATGCACGTGTTGGGAGAACTAAATTTGGCATATTTTTACCGTTATAAATTAAATTTTTTGTTGTATATAAATGAGATATAAAAGCCTTCCACTTTTCTAAAGGTGAAAAAAAGGCGTAGCAAAGCCGTAAAGACTGTGCCTAGCACATCTCAAGTTTTAGTTGTTGATGAAAGTTTTAAGTAATAACGAGTTAAAGCCTGAAAAAGCCTTACGGCGACCAAGCTGTGTTAAATGTTTTAAGCTGTGTTGTTATAGCTTTTGGCAATGGGTGCCAAGAAATGATGGATGCGCAAAGCTAACTCCTTATATATGGAGTTCTGCCAAAGCATAAGATTTATGGTGGCAGAACGAAAGAGGGTTAGCAGACTAGTCACTCAACTAGCACACCCGTAGGTGTCCCTCTCCCGTCCTACCGCTACGGGAAAGAGACGAGAGGTACACATAGAACTATCCCTCAGAAGGAATAAATTCTGATGCGGAGTGAACGGTCTGCTAAAACCGTCTGGCGATGTAGGCCAGCCCGCAAATGGTAATCTCCAATATTTGAAGTGTCAATGTGAAATTGGCTAGAAAATATTTAAATAATTATTATTTTTCATTTAATTACATAATTAAGGATATTCTTAAGTAATATTTACAATCTGCTTTTATATCATTAAGTTAAATTTTAAAGTTGAAAAAATTTATATATTAGATTGGTTCAAAAATTATCATTTTAGTGTTCACAAGCGTTCCCTTGTGAACATTTAAATAGTTTCTTACTCGTTTGGCTTTATAATTTTGCTAACAATATGTTCATGCGTAGGTACAAGCCCTGCTTTTAAACCAAGTGGTTTAAACACTTTATCTAACACAGACTGAGTGAGTTTACCTTTATCCTGCTCAATGTCCGTTAAAGTCCGACGGCTTATACCCACCAAATTAGCATATTGTTCTTGCGACAAACCCAACACATTTTTGCGTAAATACGATAGCAATTGCCCCAAAGTAATCTCACTCAACAAATATTGTTTATATAAATCTATAAGAATCTGCTGACGGTCTTTGGTTTGATTTTTTACATTCATAGCAGTTCCCATCTTTTCAATTTAGCTTCTATGTAATCAAATGACAGCGCTGGCATTTCAATAATTTGTTTTGGTACACCTTTATCAACTAATCGTTGCTTTAAGCCAAGCAGGTTATTCGCCAAAGTCCTTAATGTTGCTAGAGATAAATCGGGATCGCACCAAGGAGCAAGTTTTTGTGTAATTTGCGCCCAACGGTATTCACCACCTTCCTCGTACGGACTTCCCCAAGTCGTCGACCTGGTCACAACTTCCGGATCGGCTTTCATAGGTGCAAAGTCATAAATAGGCGAAAGATAAATTTTTCCAGATTTTTTTAGAAATGATGTATTACGCCCATGGTTATCTGAGTTACCAAAAATGATATTGAGTAAATCTCGTTGTAACCACTCACAAATAAATTGTGGTACATCAAAATCTGAATCAATACTTGTGAGTAATCTACATAGATCTTCAATCACTTCAAAATGATTAAGATGACTGCCAGAAGACTTATTTAGTACCGAATACACAGACTCTAGACCATAGCGGTGCCAATATTGATCACACCATTCTGTATCGAATCTTGGAAGCCACAATGACGGATATTTTGTACCTTCAATGAGCTGCATTTGAGTCGTCTCTATCGTATTGAAACCTAACTCATTGAGTATTTGATAGTAATAATATTCAGCTCTGAGAATATCGCAATCAATCTCGCTACGTTTATTTCGCGGAAATTTAACTAAATAATGCTGATCTGGCTGATCAAATTTTTCTTGGTAGGTGTCAATCCAGACTTTTTGTTCTGGTGAAACACGAATAAGCAACTTGGGAGCTTCACCGCCTGCACCAGTTGCACCACCACTAATTGCTCCCATTTGTTGAGCATATTCCAGAAAATCAATATTACGCTCAGCCACATCTTCCTTACTAAAATAACGTAAGTGCAAGGTTGACTCTGGGTTTAGTGGAGGCAATGCTTCTTTAATTCGTAAATTACCAACAGGTGCCATCCCACCTTTTTCTAATAGAATACTTTCTTGTTCCGCATAGGTTAAGCGTTGTAAATCTAGATAATTCACCCAATAACGGCGTGCAGCGCCAGATGGAACAATATCATCTAAAAAGCCAAACCATGTGTCCGATTCGTGTTTGATAAGAATTTGTACAGGAAGTGATAAACTACAGGCGTGCTCATCTCGTCTGTCTAAATATTGAATTGCATAATCCAATTCATATTCTAGTTCACTGGCGCTAGCCGAACCCAACTTAGGTTTCAGCAGTTTTAGTTCTGCTATATCTATCCAGTTTTTATTTAGTAAAGCCTGTATTGTTAATTTTTTCATTCGTGTAAATGAGCAATTATTTTCTCAAAAATACTATAAAAATAAGTTTTTGTGAATATATTTGCTCAATTTGATTTATTTTAGATAAAAGTGAGCAAATTTTTGCGCATCTCATATTTATAGATAGCAATAATTTATTTATCCGTTTTCATATGTTGAATATTACATTGTGGAGATTCACCAAACAAACGAGAGTATTCACAACAAAGTAGCTTATTCAGTATAAAATTATGACTTAAACTACCCATCTCGCCCATTAGGCCGTGTCATATACTTAAAGTAATAAGAGCAAAAAATGACTCAAAATAAAGTTGAATTGGCAGAGAAATTATCAAAAGAATCGCATCGAGGTCAAAAGTATGGTCCTCATGATTACTTTGATTACCATATTAAAGGTGTGGTCAATTCATTAATCGAGCATCAATTTTCAGAAGTCTATATTATTACCGCTCTTCTCCACGATAGTGTTGAAGACACGCCTCTTACCCTAGAAAAAATCGAAAGCTTATTTGGAAAAGAAGTCCGTGATGCAGTAGATGCATTAACTAAACGTGAAGATGAAACACGCGAAGAATATTTAATTCGTTGTGGTTTGAACCCGATCGCTCGAGTCGTAAAACTTCATGATGCAGCTTTTAATGCGCATAATTCACATAAAGAAAATAATCAGTCACGTGTCGATTATTACCTTCAAACCATGTTAATTGTTTCAACGGCGCAAGATAGGTTGAGATAAAAGACAACGAAATGAATCCGTTGTCTTTTTTATTTTTAAGATTGTGCAAATGCCCAAATGTCTTTTGATGCAACCGCGTCAGATACAAGTCTAAAACTCATAGGCTCTAAATCTTCATCTACCACAACATAACCTTTTGAGTTATTTTTTAGCGCATCACACTTGTTATCAGTAAGTTGATAGTTTGCCGTATTGGCTAATGCACTTTCAGTAATCACACCCATAAACACACAATTCGAATCTTTCGAGACAATTTTACCTTGTGCATTCACCTCGGCATTTACCGTCGTTCCATCTGGAAACGATAAATCGTAGGTGCCGACCAATTGATTAAGCAAAAGTTTTTGATCAGCAATTTTTTCATAATGTGCTAATTCGACTGTAATCGCCTGATTAGACTGGTTGCTTCGCCAAGCTTTGGTTTTTGCATCATAGCTCATCACAATCTTGGCACGGTTTTCGTCATCATCTAAAACCAATAATTTAGTCCCATCTGCACCAGAATAGTATTTCCCTGCCATAGGTAATTCTTGATCAGTTTCGGTACTAATAATATAAGTTCCGACGTCTAAGCTCGGCACTAGTGCAGGTTTTTCAGTCGAGACTTGGTCATCATGATCATTGTCATTACAAGCCGCCAATCCAAGCCCAAGGAGTAAAACCAACAAACAACGTTTCATGGTCTTTCTCCTTACTTGTTAAATAAGCTTTTTAAACGGATTTTAAGCCATTCTTGACCTGCTGGTCGTTGGTCATAAGCAACTTGCATTGCAGTCACAGCAATTTTGCTTTGCATTACAGCACTTTCATCCGACATTTGAGCGGCAGTTGGCGCCGATGGTGTCGCGTCTATTCCAAGGCCAAATTGATTGTTGCCTTTACTATCTTTGGTCACTTGGAACTTCAATTTATATAAGTCATAAGTCCCAATTTTTGAAAAAGCAAACGGCGTGCTGGTTGTTAAATTTTTAGGGAAATTCACATTTAGCGTAATGCCTTTTGGCAACAACTGGCCCTTACCTGCCTTAGCTTGTAATTCTTTTAATAACACTACGGTTTGTTTTGCCACAATCGCAGAGTTAGGGTTGTTTAAAGTTTTGTCATCTACCGTGTTTGTATCGGCGCTTAATGCAATAGACGGAATGCCACGTCCTGCCGAAAACTGTACATTGCCAATGGTGCCAGAGTGTACAACGACTTTTCCGACATTTTGGCCTTCATTCGGGCCAGATAAAACCAAATCTGGTGCTTTACCCCAACGCTTTGGCGCAACCACATCTAGTCCATAAACTGTTGCCATGACTGGTGTACCATGCGTGTAGCTCCAGTCACCATTGGTATAACCCGCTTTGGTAAAAGTTCCAGCGGCAGGGGCGCCAATTGGTGCTGCGCCATTGTGACAACCATTTTCAGCCGCAATTTGCTTATCATTATCCGCAGTAATCGTTGTTGAGCTGTACATCACAATTGCGCCACCGCGACCACTTTGTGGTGAACACGGTACAGACACAAGCACGTTATGACCATTTGCTTTTAATTCGTCATAAAGTGCTTTGATATTGCTTGTTAGACCGTCATCATTAACCAATAAAATATTTAATGCAAAAGCTTGAGTCGTACACAAAGACAGAATAAGGCCGCCCAATAAACTTTTTTTCATCACTTAACTACCATGTTCTTAAATTTTGATTTGTATAGTAGTTGCCCTATATGTAGGTTTAGTGACTAAGCACTCGTAAAAATCCAAATATTTTTCCATTAAAAATTAAATAATTATATTATAAGTTATTCCTATATTTCTTTTTATCAACTAATTATCAGCCTCATTGTTCATGTTAAAAATGACAAAACCCACTTTCGTGGGCTTCATTAAAAGTATCACCTTAGGCTTTAAATTAAATACGCCCAACCTCTAAATATGGAATCAGGTTTTTATCAAAATTTGGTCGTGGGTCACCTTCAAAACTAATAAAGCCATGCATACCCGTTAAACGCTCACCTTTATAAAACTGGTTTAACTGATAACGCGGGTCTTTATGGGAAAGCGTAAAACTCACCACGCCAACACCCTGCTGTTTTGACTTGTTATAGGCATCTTCGAGCATTTTATGATGCAAAGCCAAATCTTCGGGATGGCACATAAGCGTATGCAGTACATGGTACTGAATAGAGTCGCCAAGTTTAGGCAAACGCATGCCCTTAGTTATTGGCGTCAAAAAGTTATAAACGGGTCTAAGCACAGCTATGGCCGAACTGTAATTTAGAATTTTGGTTTGCTTAATACTATGCTGATCCCACAAGCCAAACATACCCACTAGTTTTTCACCCTTAAAGTAAAGTGAAAAGTCCGAAAGTTTCATCCCTGAAAAATACTGATGACCTTGGGCAAGTTCTTCAAAGTTATAGGCGGGGATAAAGTTGTAAAACTCTGCCATGTCGCGAATAAACTGGTTCATGGCTGGTACATGCTGAGCTTCGGCAACACAGCTACGGATCTCTTGAATATTACTTTGCTGAGAAGTCTGCTTTAAAAAAGCCGTGACTTTTCTTTTTGCGCCAGTGCTCGTTAGGCTGAGTGTCTCTATAAGCCCTTCATCATAATAATAGGGCATTCCCGTTTTGCCCGTTTGTATAGCGGCGCGTGCAGCATGGTTATCATCAAAAATAATCATTTGGCTAAAGTTAGGTGCGTGCATGGTATCTTTTACATGCTTGCCTAATACCTTCACCAGTGATTTACCCCGATAGCTATGGTCTACCCGTAAGTCGCCCGCGTAGCGTAAGTTCTGTATGTTTCGGTCGACATAACAAGGACGATAGCCATTGCTATAACAAGCCACTTTCTTTTGGCTTTCGGTATCTTCAATTACAACATGCAGTTTATGCCGATAGACAATGTCGGACGCCTTAAAATAACTCGGTTCACGCTGAAAGCTAATTTGTATACCTTTGGTGGTCATGGGCACCGCAATTAACTCTCGTAAATCTTCGTCATCTGCCAAAGTCGCTTCACGGGTAATGAGAGTGTTATTCGCAAGGGGTGTATTTGTTTTATTCATTATTCACCTGTTGTGCGGTCTGCATAGGAACCAAACTGTTTAAACGTCCCATTTGGTCGAGTAGCTGATAGACAAATACTACTTCGTCTTGGTCATTTACGGTTTTTTGGGTTTGGGCATCGAGTAGTTTCTGCTCGGTATTGAGCAAATCAAAGGTAGTTTTGGTGCCCACATCAAACTCTTTACGTGTATAGACAAAAGCAATAGACGCTGCCTCTATGGCATTTGCCAATGCGTCTTTATTTTGTCGGATGGTTTGAAGCTGTGCATAGGTGGTACGGGTACGCTTATTTAAGTCCAGTTCAAGACTTCGTATTTTCTGGTGAGCCAAATCAATATCGGCCTGCGCTTTTTTAACATTGGCGCGATTTAAACCATCGTCATAGAGCGGTACATTGAGCTGTAACCCGACCATATAGTTATTACTTTCAGAACCAATATAACTCGCTTCATCTTGCTTTCCGGCACGACTGGTCAGCATAACCGTTGGCCAGAGTTCCCGTTTAGTTAAAGCGTATTGTTTCTCTGCAGCTTGCATTTCATATTTAGCGCGCATTAAAGCCGGATGATTCTTGGTTTGCGCCAAAATTTCATCTAGCCCATTTGGTATAGCAGGCAATTGTTTAATCGCAACAAGGTTGTCAGGTGTTGTACCAGTTACTTGATAAAACTGTGCTTCACTTACAGTCAAGTTAGACTGCGCCTGTGTAATATCGGCTTGGCCTTGGGCGACTTGCGCTAAAACCTGAGCCAAATCTGCACGGGGAATCATACCGACATCAAAACGGCGCTTTGACTCATATAAAGACCGTTGCAGGTTCGCCATGGTCTTTTGTCTAAGTTCTAAAATGGCTTTTTTCTTTAATACGTCGGTATAGACCATGACTGTATTTAAAATGGTTTCCGATCGTTGATCTGACAAGCCTTGGTGTTGAGCAGAAAGCTGACTCTCGGCAATATCTACACCCAAACGATGCCGCCCAGAGGTATAAATCGGATAATCTGCCTGTAACTGCAAACTTCGTCCTTTACGGTTTCCTTCGGTTGGAAACATAACTTTTGGCGGCGTATCTATTCGTTCATAGTCTAGTTGCCCGACTAAATTGACTTTAAGTCCATCACGCTGTTTAGCCTGTTCAAGCATAGCGGTAGACTGGTTTACACTTAAACGGCTGACTTCAAGCTGACTTTCATGTCTTAAACTGGCAGACAACGCCTCGTCTAAAGTCATGGCCTGTGTATTCGACACAATCAACACGCCTAAATATAAGGCGTGTCGAAGTGTTAAAAAACGAGTATTAAATGACTTCATCCCTTTCATAGTTGTTCCAAACTATTAAGGGTGACTTTCTTAAGTGGCTCAGGCTTGATATTGCCTTCGATAATGCCATCAAACATGACCAGTTGCTTATACGCATTCCAACCATTATTGGCTTGACGAATTTGAGGCTGGTCGAGCTGCCCCAAGTTTCGTGCAAGTTCATAATGGAAGTTTTGACGTAAAATACTGTCAATATATTCATTGCTAATGCTGTGGTGAATTTCACCTTCAAAAAGCACGCAATAAAATGGTTTAACCTGTTGCTCCGTATCAATAGCAAGTAAGGAAATCGCTTTAGATTCCGTTTCATTTAACTGAGACAACAACTGTTGAGCAGTTTCAGGTGCAAGTTTCTCACCAACCAGATCTACACCAAAACGGCGGCCTTGGAACTCAAAACACGGAATTTGCTCTAAAAAGCCAGTCACTTTTAAGCAGTCATCTAGACAGTAACGCAGTAAGCCATTACCCGAAGTAATGAGTGGACTCACCACATCACCTTGTTTAAGCTGCCATGAAGGAACGATTTGACCTTGTTTCTCACCCTCTAAATATTCAAATTCATAGAAATGACTTTGGTAAGCCAATGGGTATTGGTTGTTATAGGGAATAGTCACTACACCTTCGGTCGCCCATAGCCCTTTGCCTTCAAACTGAACACTGGGCAATTTCTCTTTTAATTTCTCGGCCCAAGCTTTTGAACCTGCAGTATCCCAACTCGACACTAAACTTAACTTTGGCCAGAGCTTTTTAAAGTCAATCTGTGCTCCGTTTGAAGCATTACTTAAGGCTTGAGCACTTTCAGGGCTACGCGGTGCAGTGACTTCTTTTAGTGAAGCCTGACGGTTACCCCATGAACCACTTTGTAAAACCTCAATCACGTCTTGTTGTAGTGACTCCAAACGTTCAAGCAATTGCAAAGCAAACGTTGGGCTCCACACCGAAATCATGGCTAAGTTACGGTTCGCCACCAAGTAGCAAATTGTGGCAAAAAGTGCATCGTCAGCATTGGCTGCAAAGGCAACGTTACTTGGAACGGCTTGGGTAAACTTAGACAATATACGTTTACCTACGCCAAGTAGCGCACTGTCATCATTTAGATTTTTATCTTTTAAAACTTCACGCTGACTTTCAGGCAACCATGACACCGACCAGTAATGTGTACCCGAACTCAGCTGTGGACATTTACGGTATAAACTTGCCATCCACGGCGCAATCGCATGGTCAAGTTCATCTAAAAACAGCTTGGTGTATGGAATAAACTTGATTTGTTCGCTCGAACCACTGGTCGGCTGAAAACGAACCAATTTACTGCTCGAGAGTGAAAGCTTTTGTTCACGGTAATGCTGAATATCTTCTCGCCATGCACTATAGCGAGTGGCAGGAAAGGCTTTTACAAACTGCTCATAGTTTTGAACTTTCTTATCTTTAGCAAAGGTAGAAGTCTGTAATATCGAATGCAAAATTTGACGTTGCGTGGTCTCTAGAGCATTAAACTGCTTTTGAAAATTACGGTCAGATGCATCACACCATTTTTTTAAAATAAGATGCGAACCGAGAGTCAGCCATTCATTAGATTTCATTGGATAGCCTCTCTACGTTTTGTTTTATGAGTTACACGGGCTTCAAACTTTCCTTTACTGGTCGGCTTAGTCATCAGCTTTACTGGGAAACGGGCAATATCTTTCCAGCCAAGACGGCCAATACACGGCAATTCTGTACCGGCTTTCCAAGTTGGGTTTTTCTGTTCAAAGAAATGAATATTTGGGTTCTTTTCTCTCATTTCGGCAGTAATGGGTGCAACTTCGCCTTTTAGTGGCTGATAGTCATCACCAAAGTTGAGTAAGCCTGCTTCACGGTCATAGTATTCACCAAAGAATTTTTCACAGTAGTGCTCAACCACTTCCGAAAGGTGTTGGTTTTCATCTTTAATGTTTGGGTAATACACATAATAGTTATTGGCTAGTAAGAGATAGGTCTTATAGCCCTTAGAAATAAGGAGCCAATAAAGTTCGTTAAAAGGATATTTGATTCGGAGCTTAATCATGAGTTTAAGCATAGTGCTTTGTAAACTACGCGTGCCCCAGAACTTCTTCAAAATAACCGTATCACCGCTAAAGAGTACGGTGTAGTCTTTACCGTTTAAATAAAAGTGCTGCACAACAACCGTCGAGAAACCGACTATTTCGTCTGTTTCAGAGTCAAAAATTAAAATCGCACCGCTTTTATTTTCAAAATCATCTACAAAAATAGAAAATCTGGTATTTTCATAATACTGTTCGTAAATGGAATACATCACTTTTAGTCGATCAGTATCAATTTGCTCTTTTTCAAAATATTGCCCATAAGTTGCATTTTTCAGGTTCAATTTTGAAATCAGTTTATATGTTGTATTAATCATAATACTTTAATCTCCCACATTCAGATCTGTGAGTTCCAATCGCTTATACGGCGATATTAGAAACTCGTATAAATGTTCTTTTTCTATGAAGGGATACGTTTTGATATGCCCTATTGTTTTTCATTCTTTAAAAGCTGCCCTCTACTGCTAAAACCTTACATATTCATTTTCTTCCCCCTATCCATAAAGATGGTTAAAAAAGCGGTCACAAACATGATGATTGCGAGCATGCGTAATAAATCGTTGAAACTCGATGTTAATGCTTGAAAGTGAATGTCACGGTAAATCACACTGAGCGCGATTTGCTGAGCATTTGCGCCGACTTCCTGATATTGCGCCGTGAGTTGGTCGAGTCGTTCTGTAAATATCCAGTTTTGCGGTGTCATTGACTGATTAATCTGAGTGACGTGCATGGCTGTTAGCCAGTCTAAGGATGAGTTAATGAGCGCCAGTCCAACCGCACCACCGATATTCCGCATGAGGTTATAAATACCACTCGCATCGGCTACTTTACTGAGTGGCAAAGTGCTCATCGCCAAATGCGAAACCACAATCAGGCAAATCATAAGACCAATACCACGGTATATTTGCGGCCAAAACATAAAGTCATAATCGCTATGAATGCTGAGATGCGAATTGAGCCATACACCAAAACCAGCCAGAACCATTCCAACAAATACGGTTTTGCGGGTATCGAAGTTAGGAATAAGCCACGCAAGGAAAGGCGCAAAACAGAACATGACAATGCCTGTCACCATCATGACGTGACCAATCTGGCTACTATTCATTTCACGGACTTGCCCAAGAAACACAGGAATCATGTAACCCAAGCCATACAGCGCCATGCCAATCACAAACGTTGTAATAGCACTCAAAGTAAAGTTTTTGTTTTTAAATACCGATAAATCGAGCAAAGGCTTAGGCTGGGTAAAACTTCTAGAGAAGAAAATCATGCCGCCTAGAACACAGACCATAAAAGCAATACGAACGCCTGTGTCGGCAAGCCAGTCATGTCGTGCGCCTTCATCGAGGAAATATTCAAGCCCACCCAAAAACATCGCCATACCGACCAGACTAAACCAGTCCATGCTTTTGATGAGTGAATAGTTTGCACGGTCGATATTTGGACCTGAGTAAATGACCGTAGCAATGATAATGCCTGGAATAATATTGATCAGGAACATCCAGTGCCATGAGAAATTATTGGTAAGCCAACCGCCAATGGTTGGACCAATCGCTGGACCTAAAGTACTGATCATGCCAAACATAACCAAAGGCAATGAACGTTTTGGTTCTGGAAACAGTAAATACAACGCCGTCATGGAAGTCGGAATCATGCCACCGCCCATAAAGCCTTGAATACCACGGAACACCAGTAAACTTTCCAAGTTCCATGACAAAGCACAAAGTAAAGAACTCACCGTAAAGCCGATTGCACACATGGTGTAATACACCCGTGTTGAAAGCACTCGCGAGACAATACTCGACATTGGAATTGCAATAATTTCGGCAATTAAATAAACCGTTTGTACCCAAGTGACTTCATAACGACTTGCACTCCTACCAGCTTGAACTTCGTTTAGAGAACTCGCCACAATCTGAATATCAAGAATCGCCATGAAGTTGCCAAAAATCATGGCAGCAAAAATTGCCCATGCAGTTTTTGCAGGAAACCTCCACTCGGCTTCAACATGCTTATTCATTTTCTTATTACCTAAAATTTTTTTATTAAGTTCTTAGGTCAACGGTGGCACTCACCGACATTCCAGGTTTTATCAAATCAATATGTGGGCTTGAATCTATGGCAATACGTACAGGAATACGCTGTACAACCTTGTTAAAGTTACCCGTTGCATTGTCTGGTGGCATGAGTGAAAAAGTTGCGCCTGAAGCTGGTGAAAAACTCTCAATTTTTCCGGTATAGGTGAGGCTCGGATAGGCATCAAGTTTTAACTTCACTTTTTGACCGATATGCATTTTTTCAATTTGGGTTTCTTTGAAGTTTGCTTGTACATACAAACTATTTTCAGGAATGATTGCCATTAAGCGAGTTTGTGGAGAAACGCGTGAACCTTTTTGAATTGCAAGGCTACCGATCTTACCCGAAACAGGACTGACCACTTTTGATGAAGCTAAATCAACCTGATACAGGTTTAAATTTGCATTGGCACTTTGAATATCTGCTAAAAGCTGCGCCCGACTCGCTTGTAAGCTCCCCAACTGAGCTTCTGCTGCATTTACGGCGGCTTGCGCTTTGCTGAGCTGTGCTTGAGCTGTTAAATATTGAGACTGGATCCCTTCAAAATTTTGTCGGGTAATCACGCCATCTTTTAATAAATCTTGATAGCGCTCATATTCTTTTTTCAAACGAGATAGGTCGGCTTGTGCTGCCACTACACCACTATTTGCTTCAGTAATTGACGACTTGGCAGACTTTTCATTTTGTTGTTGTACGCCCAGTGCGGCTTCTTTTAAGCTGACCACAGAACGGGCTTGGTCATAACGAGCTTGATAGTCACGATGGTCTAATACAGCTAAAGTTTCCCCTTTTTTTACCACCTGATTATCGTTAATTAATAACTCCATCACTTCGCCTGAAATTTTTGGCATAACCCAAGTCACATCCGCTTGCACATAAGCATTATCTGTAGATTGATAGAATCGGTATACCAAAAAATAATATACGATACCAGCAACTAAAAATAACAGCAGGACACTAAAAACACCCCAAGTTATTTTCTTTCGACTTTGGAAATTAGTATCAGTTTCTAGCTGAGCTACGTTATCCATATTCATTCCGCTTATTTGTAATATTCGATTTTTTATTTAAGCCAATAAAATTATTGGTTTCTTTTTTACGTAACTTTTCACTTGGTTTTATTCAATGAATCGTGACAGCGTAAAATTTGGTGCAAATTATGGTTCTGAAGTTAATTAAATATCATTGACTTCTTTGCCATATATTTTTTCTATTTATGTCAATAAAGCATATTATATAAACTATGTTTAAAAATTATGTAATTCGAACTAGTGTAGATTTCTCGTAATAAATCCATCTAAAAATTCAATACAAGCTATTGTTAATAAAGATTTTAATTTTTATTTAAGCTTCAATAAAACTCCTTTAATAAAAGCAATATATTGCAGAAATATTAAGAATAAATTTTATTATGTAATATTTAAGTATTATTAATTAAAATAATATGTAATTTAAAAATGAGTTAACAATAAAAATTGTTATACTTATAAAAATAGAATATATATGAGTTATAAATATTATATTTTCTAAAATTAACAACAACAAACTGACAAAATATTAAATCTAACAAGCAATGATTGCTTAATAAATAAGCCATTATAACAAGTAAAATGGCTTATAATTTTTTGGATAAAAAACAGTCTTAAAATAAATTTAGACCTATTATTAAAAGACAAACAAAGCTTTAAAAATAGTGATTTAAGAGGTTTTGTCTATTGATTTAAAATCTTAAAAATTTCTTCTAAAGTTATTCCAATCGCAAGCAATTCACTATCTTGATGAGCTAAGCCATCTATTTCAAATCCGATTGGCAGTTTTGATTTCGCGCCCTTTCCAATAGGTAAACTCAGGCCCGGTATTCCAATATTACTTCCGGGGTCTGTATTTCGCATGAGTGTCTGGAAAGTTTCAATTGAATAGACGTCTTCGTTTGCTAGTGGTGCAACAATCGGTGATGTCGGAAATAATAAAGCATGTAAGTTATGCGCTTTAAATATGTTTTGGTAGAGTTCAAGCAATTGTGGACGAGCTTCACTAATCGCTTTTTCATATAAAGGTAAAACAGGAACAAATTGACCCGTCTGATCTAGAGTTAGCTCTGGAAGAATATTCAGTTTAAAAATTGCCTGTACATCTGGGCTTGAGATCTGATCGACTACAGCCTCTATGGTCAAATTTACATGATGATCTTTCAAATATTGAATCAGGTCATATTTGCCTTCATAGATGGCCACAGGAAATGAAATAGCTTGATTGAGTTGTTCTAAATTTGGCATATCAACGGAAATAATTTCGACTCCTGCACTTTTTAAAAGCTCAAGCGCAATATGAGCCTGTTCATAAACGTCTTCATCTAAATGATTCCAAAAATATGAATTGATACCGAGTCGAATTTGATGAGGCTCTAATGGTTCTTTCTTTGGCTCTTGAGTGATGAGTTCATCAACTAAGATAATGTCAGATACGGTATGTGCAATAGGTCCAGCAGTATCTCGAGTATGTGAAATCGGGGTAATACCTTCTTGTGAATATCGCCCTACCGTAGGACGAAAGCCGACACAGCCATTTAAGGCACTTGGCAGACGAATAGAAGCGCCTGTGTCTGTACCCATAGCAATCGGAACCATACCCGCCGCAACAGCTACCGCACTACCCGAAGAAGACCCACCAGCAATGTGTAACGGGTTTACTGCATTTCGTGTACCCACAACGCCCTCTATATGCATGGCAGTATTATAACCTGTTACCCCAAAGGCTAATTCGTGCATATTGGCTTTACCAACAATGATTGCACCTTGATCAATGAGTTTTTGAATAACGGGTGCAGAAGTTTGAGGTCTAAATTGAGCTAAAGCTGGCGTACCTGCACTATTTGGAAAACCTGCAACATGAATATTATCTTTAACCGCAATTAAAATACCCATCAAAGCTGGACATGGTTTTCCACTCAGTAGGTATTCATCCCAATATTGAGCTTGCTGAATTGCTGAAGCTTTATCTGTGCTAATAAAAGCATTTAAGGATTGCTGTTTTTCAATCGTATCGAAGTAATGATGCACAAGCTCTTCACAAGATACTTTTCTTTCATGAATCAGTTTAGTAATGATATCTACTGAAGCGTTTGATAAACCCTGTGATTCGATCCAATTATTTTTTTCATTTGTATTTAACATAGTAACTTAGAATCCATTTAAGTTGTAATTTTAGGAACTTAGTATAAATTGCTCATTCATTCGCATCCTCAAAATTGAGGATTGCTTAAACTTTAATGCCGAATGAGCAAGGCCATTTCAGTGCGATTATTGCAGCCGATTTTTCTCATAGAATTGTTCAAATGAGTTCTTAATGTAGTAAAGCTAATACCAAGTAAATTGGCCACATCTTTATCACTTAAACCTTTAGAGACTAAATGAACCACTTCTTGCTCACGCGAAGTTAAACTGTATTGGCTTGATAAATCAGTGGGTAAGGCTTGAGTAAAATAAGGCTCAAGTAGGCTTAATATTCTTTTTTCACGTTCACCAAACATGTCGGTGTCTTTCGCACGCCAAATGCGTAAATCACCAATATCCATACCATTTCGGACAAAATAAATATTTATGCCATGATACAAACCATAGGCTCTCAAAAACTCATTGTAATAGCTGGTTTTTTTAAGGTCAGCAAGAGGCATAACTTCATTTACAAATGTTGGTTTTTGACGTTTGCGAAGCTGTGCCGTAATCGGATCATTAAATTGCCAAACACACTCATAGTCCTTCATGGCTTTTGGGTCGATTTTCCATATCACACCTTCTTTCGATAAGTTATGGGTTGAATCCCAAATGTAAGATGCAGCGAAATCAGCCCGTAATAAAATGGCAATATCTGCAAGGATATTTTCACGTAAATTGTATTGCCCTTTCCCTGAGCCAAGTTTCCATAATATTTCAGAAAACAATGCAAACTCAGATGGACTGAAATCCTTTTCTAAAAGTGCGGTCATCATCTACCTATTTAATGAAATCCATCAATTTTTAAGAAGATCGGTTAAGTGCTTCCTTTGAGCTTAATACCAATCTCATCCTTTTATTAGCTTCTTAAAAGGAATATTTTTCCAGCGAAGTAAACAATTAGCTATGTGATAAAAGCAATATATACTTTCATCTAATACATATATATAAATACGAAATTAAAAAACCCGCTTCAAAAAGAAACGGGTCATAAAAACAATAAACTTTCAGCGCAGTATTTGATACTGATAATACAAATTAAAATATGTATTTACAATATATTTTAAGAAAATAAATGTTGGGATAGGATGTTAGCCAACCACGTATTAAATGCTTGCTTTGATAAGAAAGATGGAGCTTAGAATAGATCGATATCAAAATTTAAATCATGATGACCAACAACTTTATATCGACCACCACCTAAAATAATAATGTTTGTATGAGGATATCTCAATGTTGATAATGCATGGCCTAAGAATTTAGCTTGCTTTTCTTTATCGTGCTGATACGTCTTAAACTCATGTGAATTTACAAAGAGATCATATTCTCGATCTATTGTTGCCTTAATTTGCGTAAGTTCCACTTCGATCTCCTTATTATGGGAAATCTTTTTATAACACATAATAACTCACTATTAGAGAGCTCTTAAGTTAAAAATTGATATCGATGTTATCGAAAACAACAGATGATGCAAAATCAACTATATCTTTCCCGATTTCTACAATTAAATCTTTAACTTCAACTAGATCAGGATTCACAGAATTAAGCACCGAGTTTTCTTGCTTTGGCTCATCTTGGACATCTAACTGCTCAACGTTATTAATTGGGCGTATTTGATTTTGCATAAGGTTAGTTATTCTTCAAAAGTCTGAAATTCCGGAGGAGCAAATAATGCCGTCTTATCCTTTGTACAAATTCTTTCAATTCTCAAGCCAAAATCTGTAGCCGCTTTTTGTTTTTCAACTTCTTTTGTATATAGAGGTGTCTCATAAGCCAAACCACTTACATGACCAAAAAAGTTATTGATATGGTAATTGATTATCATATTTTCCTTATCTTGGTCCAAAGGAATCATTAGCTTTTCAAGCAAATCAAGGGGCTTAATACCAGTCTGTCTTTCTAACATGATTTGATATGCTGCACTATTAAGTTTTTCACAGACCGTTGATTCTTTTTCTTCAGCATGCAATAGACTTCCAAGTGACATTAAAATTACTATAAGTATTAGTCTCACTCACCTATCTCCACATATATAAATCAGTAGCACAATAAAAACTAACGGGATTCTTCAACATTTTCAGCTAAACAAGTAGCTAATATCGTTGCATAGTCATATGTCATCTGCGAAGTATATTCTGAAATATCCTGATCCTTAGCTTTGTAATCATTATTTCTATAAATTTCTTCAACTATTTCCTTAAAATCTTTAGTTTGGGTTTTACCTGTATCAAGATCTGTATATAAAACTTCTAATCCTTTTACTCTATCTAAAGCAATTTCTTTAGTAACATTGTCAACTTTCCAAAATGCAGTCATTACATAAATTTGTGCTTTGTTCTCACAATATCCTGCATGCCCCAAAATAGGTAAAAGTATTAAAGAAAGAAGTATTTTATTCATGCGCTACACTTTAATAAATTTAAAGCCCGCGAATGCGAGCTTTATGTACTTAGTGAATTACTATAACTTCGTCCACTATAACGTAAAAATAGCATTTACCCTGTACAGGGTCAAGTTCTAAAGTCCTAAATAATTCAATTATCTCAGACACCTAAGATTTTTTTAACAACAAGAGCATCATCCAAATATCCAACAATATAATGTGGTTGGAAATACTGTGTTTTTGCCCTTAAGTTCTGAATCTCTGGTTTAACATTATATGGAGGGTTCGTTAATAAATAAGCCGAAACAAAATCATCCGTGTCATAAAAATTAAACCAATCTCCTTTTAATGAAGAAGGCTTAGTACGATCTTTGAAATAATCATAAAATACAGGGATACCTAAAGGAGAGCCTAAAGTCACAAATCGAGAAATTTTATAAGAGGAATTTAAATGCTGTAGAGCATCTAGACAAACAGCACTACCAAGAGAATGCCCAACCAATACAATTTCTTTAGAAGGATCCTTTTTTATCTCACTTAATAATTTTTCTCTCACTTGTGATCTATATTGTTCATTCTCAAGAAATAGATTTGCCTCTTTGGCAAATATCTTAAGCACCCACGTATGAAACTTTTGAAATCTACTCGTAATTTTGATTAATGCCTTCGCCCCCTTATCTATAAAAGAATATGGAGTTAAAGTACTTTTTAAATTAACAGGAATTGCTTCAATAGGTAATGTTCCCATCTCATCAGTACTATGTCCGTCCATCGAGTCAGCAATATTGATTAAAATATCCTGCTCGTCTAATGACAAATCATTAAAGTTTTTTTCAAAAGCATGAAATCCACTGGTCTGTAAATCAAACAATACTTTATTAGAAGTCGGGGTATTTAAATAATCCTTCACCAGATCTCCATAGTAAATAAACTCAAATTCAGTTGTAGCTGGAACATTCGGTATATGTGCCTGAAATACTCCCTCTAAGAAGGCCTCTATCCATATCTTTTTCAAAGTTTCAGGATCCTTATCAGTCTGGTTGATCCCGTGTACCATTATTATTTTCATGACTTTATCCTTTTAATTATATTGAAATTTTATTATATTCCTTTAAATATTAAGTGCAAACATAAGCCAGTTCAAAGCATAATATTTATATAGAACTCAGCTAAAATATTTTAAATGAAATCTCTAGAAGTCGTTGCTGCAGTCATCTGGCACCAGCATAAAATTTTATGTGCCCTTAAAGGTGAGCATAAGTATCCTTATTTATCGAATAAGTTTGAATTCCCTGGCGGTAAAGTTGAAGCTGAAGAAACACTCGAGCAAGCGCTCATTCGAGAAATTAAAGAAGAGCTTAATCTTGATGTTGAAGTAACAGAGTATCTATTAACTGTAGAGCATGCTTACCCTAACTTTAATATCGAGTTGGCCACTTTTATATGTGTGACTAAGACTATTGAAGAATTGGCTTTAAGTGAGCACCAGGATGTACAATGGTGCTCTATCGATGAATTAGAACAGCTCGACTGGGCTGCTGCTGATATCCCCATCGTGAAATACTTACTTGATAATAAGACTGCAGCATGTTGAAAGATTTTAAACTACTCAAACCAGGTGCCATTTTAAATAACGCAGAATTATGCGAATACTTCCTGTGCTCACCTCAGGGCGGAATGCGTAGATCTCATAAGACAAATACACTTATCATTGTTTCAAACCATGTTGAATCAATTTATGAAGATCAATGGATTGGCGATGAGCTACATTACACTGGTATGGGCCAAGTAGGTGACCAAGAATTAAAAAGTCAGAATAGAACATTAGCTGAAAGTCATACTAATGGCGTGTCTGTTCATCTTTTTGAAGTTTTTGTCGATAAAGAATATATCTATCAGGGTCCTGTAACTCTCGTAGCTGATCCGTACCAAAAGATTCAACCTGATGCTAATGATCAAGATCGTTTAGCATGGATATTCCCGGTTAAATTGTCTGATTCAAATTCGGTGATTAGTATTGAGACGATAGAGCGTACTAACCAGAAAAAGAAGCGTAAGTATAAGAAGAAATCGATTGAGCAATTGAAGGCAGATGCTCACGCTACAGCACAAACCCAAGTTAGCTATCGCAATACAAGGACTAAATACTTTATTCGTTCTGTTGCAATTGCAGAGCTTGCGAAGCGTTTAGCAAATGGTGTTTGTCAGCTCTGTGAACAACCTGCCCCTTTTAAAGATCAACATGGTGAGCCTTATCTGGAAACTCACCATATTAAATGGTTAGCGCACGGCGGACCAGATACCGTCGAAAATACAGTAGCACTTTGCCCGAATTGCCATAAGAAAATGCATGTTGTGAATGCTGAGGCAGATCGGGAAAAGCTAAAGATAATAAATTCTCAGCTCAATACAACTTATTCATTTCAATAAAGAAAGTTTAAAATTTAATAAATTGGTATTTTATGCGATTAAGAGAAACTATTTTAGCTTTGATGATACCCGCCCTATTAGGGTATCTATTTATATCTGGCCGTTATTTCATTATAGGTAGTGTTGAACAGACAGGTTATGATTATATAAACCTGGGTTTTGACTTTCATGATTATGTATTTCAAGGTTTTTTAGCCAATTTTAGGGCTTCTTCTTTTTTGGCACTTATACTAGCACCACCATTAATTCTTATATTGAGACAATTTTTTTACTCAAAAGAGCTTTTTGATAAAATAAATATTATATTTTCATATCTTATAGTTTTATTTATCCATAAGTGTATCAAAAGAAATAAAAACATTGATAAAAAGGAATTATTTAAAGAAGAAGAGAATAAATATTTTCAAAAAAAAGAAAAAGCTGAAAAGAACCCTCTCTCGAAAACACTATTAACTTCTTATTATTTATCTATTTTCTTATATCTTTTTCTTCTTGTTTCCTTGGTGAAAATTTTAGACTTTTATAAGCAAGGTAAAGAAAGTGCTCAAGCAAATATATTAGGTAGTATCACGTATATAAAGGATGATGAATCTCAACTTTTTAGAGTTATTTGTGGAAAAGAAGTTTGCATATATGCAAATAAGAACTTTGACTCTTTCAAGAAAATAAAAGAGGATAACTACCCAGATAAAGATCTACAGCAAATTAATAATTTAGAAAAAAATTCACCATTTTTCTTCTTTCTACTATCTGAAAAGCAACTTTCACCAATAGAGAAAGTTGTCTATGTACAGATTCATTCAAAAGAAATTAATTTACACTCTAAAAATCCATATTTCTTTAGAGCCTATACCCGAAAAGTACACCCCTATCTTTCTAACTTAAAATTTGAAAAAAGATGTTATAAAGATATTGAAAATGATGAGATTAAAGGACTGAATCAAAAAGCATCTCAGAATAAAGAAAAACTACCCTATTTTGTGGCATTTAAAATTCCTGTTGAACAAAGTATTGATCATATTGATATATTTGATCCTAAGAAAAATATCCAACAGTACAACTTTTGCAAGCAACTTTATTGATTTATGAGAGGAAACTCTAATAATTCTGGGTACCTGTCTTATTTAAAAGCTCACCACTTGATGAGCTTTTCAAAATAAAATTTTTTATACTTCAAACAGGAATAAAAATTAATCTATACACTAGAGGTTTTCTGATCTAAAAATGAATATACCCTGCAAGATAAGAAAATAAAATACAAATAAGATAAATTGAATCGGAAAACATCTTCTTTTTATCCCAAAAGTTTTTGGGGTACGAAAATAGAAAAAGGTGCCAATCACAAAATGAATTGTACATAAAATGATTAATCCATATCCTAAATAGTGGAAATTCTGATAATCCATTGAGTATTGTTGTGAGAGTTGTTCAGCGAAGGTATGAATCTGTTTTGTCACTCAATTGATATGGTGCGCCCGGCGAGCATCGAACCAGCGACCCTAAATTTCGGAAATCTAACTGTTCACGTGTTTAATATTTATCACATACGTTAAGTCTGCAGAGTGGTAATGCATGAGTTCATCACAAAGATTCTTTGCAGGATTGTAACACCTACTCATTGAGTGGGCTTTTTATTACTAACCGTTTTGCCTGAGGTGGTCTTGGAACTCTTGGTCGTGTACTTTGTCATAATTAACTGGGTCGTAAACGTATCCAGTTAATATAAAACTTAAGCCTCAGCCCCTAAATACCAATTTTTCCAAGAACTGGTTCCTCTGGTTTCAATTGCTACTGTGGGAATCAGTTTCTCTTTTAATATTTCAGTTTGTTCAACCGCTTTTGCAAGTCTCGCTTTGACTGAATGAATACATTCACGGTCACCAAATTCACAGCGGTCTAAAGTTGTACCGCCACAAGGCCCGTTGGCTAAACCTTTTGGACACGTTTCAGGGCAAATATATAAAGTGTCACCTAAACGGCACTGACCACAGCTTTCACAGCCCACTAGGCTGTGTTTACTTAGTACTTCTGTTTTAAGTAATACTTTGGCGACCAAAGCATTTTCCCAAAATGACGCTTTAAAAATAAACCGTCCAACGCCTTTAGCAATTTTTGATCCAAACATTGCTTCATGCATAACATGTAGTTGGCGATATTTAATTAATTGTTTAGACGTTGGCTGACGCGAAAACCGAGCAATTTCAGGTGAGAACTCTTTGCCTGTAGTGACTTGCCAAAGTGAATTCCAAAGCTCTTCTAAAACGTTAAGCTCCAGATGTCTGTATTGCTCGACGTAGCTTTCAAGCAGCATTTGCTCCTCTGGCTTATGGCAGGCAGATAAGTGAATTCCAGCAAACCCTAAATGTTTACATATCAAAATTTGCAAAGCACAACGTAAATAAACACTGTCAGTGTGCCCTGCCTGTTTTTCTTCTGCCAAGACTTTTAACATGTGTGGAGTAATTACAATACCCGCAACTTTATGCTTTACCATGAAGTTGGCACGACCTAAAGTCAGTGGCATGACACAAGCCAGTATTTGCTGTGAATAATTGTTCTTGGTTAAAAATGATTTGGCTTTCTTTAAGGCTTCAATGTCATAGCCCAATTGGGTAATGATAAAGTCAGCGCCTGCTTTAATTTTCTTATGTAGTTTTAAATACTGTGCATCACGCTCAGCTTCAACATATTTAAATGGGTTAAAACCCCCCCCAATACGAACCCCGCCATGTTGCTTGGCAGCCATTACGGCGTTTACTGACTCTAAGTAACGACTACGAGGCTGTCCATCTCGACCATTATGGTGTTCTTTAAGTTTATCACCTGTAAGCAATAACAAGTTTTGAATATTGGCTGCTTGAGCTTGTTCTAAAAATTGTTCAAAGTCTTGTATGTCTCGGGCCTTACCTGAAAAGTGTAAAACTTTCTCTATTGAGTCAGGGTAGCTTTTGCTGGCTTCAAGCGGCGCAATATCATGATCTGAATGTACGCGATCTGCCAATGTCATTGCAGCCGGATATCCTGCAAACTCATGTTTCACAGAATAAATTTCATGCAGTGAAGTGAGGTACTCCACCAACACAAAAAACTGGTTTTGCTGGAAGCAGGGAGAAACGTGTGACATAGGCAAAGCGCTTATCAAAACATGAAATCAATCATAAGCGCGGCATTATAAATCAAAGTGCATCAAGATGCGCTAGTCAGAAAGCTCATTGTTTTGCTTATCTTCACTCTCTTTATTTCTGGGTAATTCGAGTGAACGTGGGAATATAAAATCGAAAGAATCGAGTGCATAACGGTAAAGCTGAGCTGGTCGTTTGCCCACAATTTTACTGTGGTTGGTTTCTTCAACTGCCCCAGCCTCTATCATACGGCGTCTAAACGCTTTTTTATCTAAGGATTGCCCAAGAATAATTTCATAAATGGTTTGTAGCTCGGTCAGCGTAAATAACTCTGGCATGAGACTGGCTGGCAATGCGGTATAGCGGGTTTTATTGGTTAAACGCTCTAATGCCAAGTTAAGCAATTCATTATGATCAAACGCTAATGCTAAATCTTTTGCTTTTGCTACAGGCATCCATTCGCTGTACTCAGCCAAAGCTTGCTGTTGATAGGCATTAAAATCAATTAATGCAAAATACAAAATGGTTACGGCCCAGCCACGCGGGTCACGTTTGGCATTGCCGACAGAGGCAACTTGTTCCAAATAAGGTGAAGCAATCCCTGTTTTTTCGACCAGCTTACGATAAGCCGTGGCCATCAAGTCTTGGTCATGGGTTAAATCGGCAAAACCACCCGGTAAAGCCCATTGGTCTTTGGCTGGAAAGTTGGGTCGCTTAATGAGTAATACCTGCAACTGACCATTAAATACCGAGAAAATAGCCATATCGACCGTGAGTAAAGGTGCGTCATAATCTCGGCGATCATAACTGGCAAGGAATTCTTGTTCAGTTTGAATAGTCACGTTCAGCCTCTCAATAAAAATGATGAGCCGATACACATGCAACGGCTCATCTAAACTCAGTTATGCGATGGATAAACGCTCGCGAATTTGATCCAAAGTACACTCATATTGAAGTTTACCATTTTCAAAGACTGTTTTAAGTGCTCCGCCTTGTTCTTGTTCGGCTGTTTGCTCATCAAACAAGATAAAACCATTTTCACGTTCTTCAATGCGTAACAGACCTTTCGCAGATTTTTTTATACCTGAGTCAGTAATTGGGTCTTTAAATAGTTCTCGGCCTATACCATTCACTTGCCCCCAAGTCGCTTTCACAGCAAATCCAAAGGTATCGCGAGTTAAGTAGTTATAGGTAAAGCTACCGATCCCAAACACCAAGTTATTTGATGCAAAACCTTTGGCTTCAAGCCCTTCTAAAATACGCTGTGCACGGTCTAGGGTAATGGAATCACCATAAATTAAACCAACACGTTCATTGAGTACTTTATAGCCTTGGTCAGTTGTTGTACCGCCAAACACTTCCCATAAACATTCAACTGCGCCTTTATATGCTGGGCTACCGACTTCGGCGTCTGGGTCACCACAAATAATTTTAACTGGGTCACCAGAGTCAGGACGGAAAACCAATTTAGCCAAACCTAAAGCATTGGGTTGTCTTGCCAGAATTTCAGGTTTTAAAGCCACTGTAAATTCTGTAATGACTCGCCAAAAATCCCAAGTATCAGACACAATACTGACAACACCAGACGGATAAAGCTCACAGATTAAACGCTTAAATGTGTCTAGCTCACTGTTTTCTGTACCCATACACATCACACTGTGTTCGGTCGCTGGTACAGAAACCCCAATCACACCTGTTGCATTGTAATATTCTTCTGCGTAGTCGATTGAAGCAACAGAGTCTGTTCCAATAAAACTGGTTAAGTGGCCTACACCAGACTGAGCTGCATCATAAATTCCACTCATGCCACGGCTACTAAAATCGTGTCCTTGTACAGGTACAAAATCGAGTGGTGCACCAGTTTTTACGGCATATTGCGTTAATAAGCGTTTGTACTCGTAGGCAATCGTTGCAGTAGTACAGCTTTTCCAAAGCTCAGCACTTAACACCGTTTCAATATAGTTAGTTAACCAAAAGAAACGCGGATCTGTATTAATTACGGTAAGCACAGGTACACGCATATTGACGCGGCTACCTTCTGGCAAAGCTTTAATGCGTAATGGTAAATAGCCCAAGTCGTGTAACGCTTCAATGTGGTCAACCGGTACAGCACCGTCACCTAATGAGCTATCCATACGGCGTTTATAAGCAGCCACCACTTTGTCTTGAGGTTGCTTAAAAAAGCCTTCATTCCACGTATCGATTAAAAAGTGTTTAATAAAACCCTGAAGCCCAAAGAACACCACTTTATCGTCAAAGTCTGGCAACATTTTAGCGAGTCGAGATGAACGCGGCGTAAAATTTGCGTACACGTACTCTGTACCTGCTGGATACTGACGTCTGTGATCAGCTTTATAAAAATCGATAGCGTTTAATGGATTAAGTTTAATCGTCATCTTTATTCTCTTTATTTTGCTGCAAAAGCGATTACTGAAATTTTGTCTGATGGTTGTTGTGGAAAGCTGTCCGAGGTAAACAGTTGGTCAAGCAATCCATCAAAAACCTCTATTCCTTTACTGAAAATACCGTGGGTCACGTATAGAACGACCTTATGGCAATTGAGGCGACGGAGTTCTTTGGCAATACCAATAAATGTTGCACCGCCGTCACAAATGTCATCGGTAATGACCGCTGTTAGGCCTGATAAATCAGTTGCATGTACATGTGTACCCAAAATTTTGCCAGTCACTGGATCACGTTTTTTATCACACTGAACAATAGTGAGTGGTTGTTTGCACTCAACATTAAAAGCGTCTGCAACCATTTGTGTACGTGCTTTCGCGCCTTTGTCTGGGCAAATCAGTACTGTTTTTTCATCTTTTAATAATGTGCTTAGCGCTTCACTCTTTTCGATGATGTCGACTGAACTCACATTTACAACTTCGCTAAAAGAAGTATTGACTGTAAGTAAGGCTGTAGTGACTTCACTATGGCAGTCCCAAACAGTGATCTTGCCTTGTTTGCCCGCTTTTTTGTCGGCATTGATGTTAAGTAACTTGGTCATCACATCAAGTGAAAATGCTTGGCCTACTGCACAAATACGATCCTGACGTGCATATGGAAAATACGGAATTTCTAGGTCAACGGTTAAGCCTTGAGTCAGCAATATATTTTCAAGTAACAAATAGTCCATCACATCGTGACTTGAGGTCATTTTGGCGCGAACCAATACGTTGCCAGATAGTGAGTTCAATGTTTTCTCATCAATTTGAACATGACGCTCGCCACCAGAAAACTGCGTGAATTTCACTGGAATTTCATTTCTTGCCGCATCTAAAAGTTGGATAGCCATATCATCCTCTTTTTGTCTGATGACCTTCGATGAATATATAGTGGCACAAAGCCACTATATATTTCAAGTCTAATTTTCAAACTTTTTTCAAAGCCATTTAAGACATAAATTTTGCAGTTTTAGAGCATTTAGAGATTTGTTATTTAAGAAAAATTATTATTCAAACAATTGAAATAAAAAATTAATTTACAAAAAGCATGACGAGTAGAACTATTATTAAAAGTAGCGGATAGAACTTTGCACGCCATAAATCAGGTAGTTTTGAAATAAATTTTTCTGAAAAATATAGCCCGATCCATGTTCCAGCAACCAAGAATAAAGCAGCTTCAAACCAGATTAGTCCGATAAATCCGTTGGGTGTCCATCTAGATTGCCAAAGTGACAATACACAGTAAGTAAACGTTGCAGTTAAAGACAAAGGCAGCGTGAGAATGTTTGCAATAGCCGCAGCCTCTGCCATAGAACTCCCCCGCCGCCGTAATAAAGGAACCGTCATTACACTTCCTCCAACACCTAAAAGTGCTGCAACCCAACCAATAATGCCCCCTTTAATGAGTTCACTGTTTTGACCATAGTGTTGCTTTTGTTTTGATGCAACCATAAAGCCTGGTCGGTAATAACAATCTAGAATGGTTATGAATACATAACCCATAAATATCCAGCGAAGCCAATTTCCATTAAACAATGAGGCCATTACTGCACCCACAATTCCCCCAAATGCGATACCACCCCATAAAAATTTGATCTTTTGCCAATCTATGTGTCCAGACCGATAGTGTCGAAAGGTTGCAAAACTTGCCGAACACAGCATGACAAAAGCGGACGTAGCAACGGCGATTTGCATCGCATGTACCCCAACCATACTTTCGTTACTGTACTTTTGAATAATGACTGTATAAAGCAAAGGTACAGCAACAAAACCACCACCAAAACCAAATAACCAAGTGGTAACGCCTGAAAGTAGTCCAAATAAAAATAGCTCATATAGCATGATTATCTTCCTCACATTTATAGAGGCATGATATAAAATAGCTCTATGGCAAACTAACGTAGAAAAGCCATCTTTTTATTTATTTCAGCCAAAAATATATGCGTAATATTCCAATTAATGATGTAGACCATCTACCGCAAGCGGTTCTAGCGTTAGGATCAGATTATCCTGCTGATACTTTGTTAGATACGCATAGCCATCGCCGTGCCCAGTTCTTATATGCACCCGAAGGCCTCATGAAAGTTGAAACTGAAGATGGACAATGGCTCGTGTTACCGTACAGTGGTGTATGGATACCTGCAGGTAAAGCACATCAGGTATGGCTATCTAAAGTCAGTACTTATAGTTTGTATATAGAAGTGAGTAATGCCCCAAGACAGGCAAACTATTGCGAGGTCGTGCAAGTTTCACCGTTAATGCATCAGTTACTGATTCAAGCAAATCAACTGCCTGTTGACTACCAACGTTCAGGCCGTGACGGTGTTCTTATCGATTTATTGTTATATGAATTAGAAATTGCACCAGCCCTGCCTCTATTTATTCCATTGCCTCACAACACATTACTATCAAAACAGTGTGCTGAGTTTATGGAGCATCCCGATATTCATAGCAGCCCTAAAGATTGGGCACATGACCATAATAAAAGTGAACGAACTTTTCATCGTTGGTTTAAGTCTGAAACTGGCATGTCCTTTCAAGCTTGGCGTAATCGAGTCTGCATCATCTATGCTTTAAATGCCTTAAAAGAGAATATCTCAATTACTGAAATTGCCTTTAGTTTGGGCTATGAACACTCGGCAGCATTTACTGCAATGTTCAGTAAAATTATGGGTTATCCGCCTACCCATTTTTCAAAAAGATTTCATGCGCATGATAAAGAACTATAAAGATTTACTCATGTGAATGGTGTCATAGGTCTCGATCCACTCACGTTTAATGACATCAAAGCCTTGTAGACGCCAAAACTTTTCAGCCGCTGGCAAAAATGGATGGGTATGCAAATACAAAGTTGTAATTGCTCTGTTTTTGGCATGACTAAACAACATGTTGCATAGCTGAGTCGCGATGCCCTTACGGCGGTATTCAGGCAATACAAACAACTTAATGACTTCTACCGTATTGGTCGGCAAATTTAAATCAAAACGATGGTCATACGCCCGATATGCAATGGTGCCAATAATACGGTTTTTATCTTTTACCGTAATAAAGCAACCTAATGGATCATTAACATAATATTGCCCAAAATTTTTTAAATCTTTGGGGACTTGCCCATGATAGATTTCTGGAAATAATAAATGTCTTGTATAAAGTGCAAACTCTACCGCAGGCTTATAATCTGTTTTGCCAACCACCTGATAATTCAACATATTCATAGCCAAGAATGATCAGGGATAACAATGGTTTTGTCTTGAATCATGGCTTCATGAAACTCAACATCATAGACACTTTTTAAAAACTTCGGATCGGTGATTCGTGTTTTAGACTCAGGCTTAACTACCTCATGTTGGCGCATAAAAAATAGATGATCTGCAAATAAAAAAGCCAAGTTAGGATCATGCATAATCGCAATCACCGTAAAATTTTGCCGCGACAACTGACGCAACTTTTTCATTAAATAAGACTGATAATAAACATCGAGATGATTGGTAGGCTCATCGAGCAAAATGACTTTTGGGGCTTGCACTAAAATGCGGGCAATCATAACCAATTGCCGTTCACCTCCCGATAGCTCGGTATAAGGGCGGTCACGCAAATGCTCGATGTCTAAATCAAGCAAAGCTTGGTCTACACATTCCCAGTCTGATTTTGAAGGTCTATATCTGCTAAAAGCGGCACGTCCTGTAATCACCACATCTTTAACTAAAAATGGAAATACGGTTTTATGAAACTGCGGTAAAAAACCGAGTAAGGCTGCCCGATCTTTCCCTTTAAAGTCCGATAGTAGTTTTCCAGAGTAACGAATCAAGCCATCTTTTACAGGCTCTAGGCCCGCCATCAATTTAAAAAGTGTCGATTTGCCACAGCCATTGCGCCCTAAAATTACGGAAAACTGATTTTCAGGAAACTCCAGATGAATGTTTTTGAGAACCTGTTTATGCCCATAGGCATAATTTAACTGATCAATTTGAATCATGCCCAATGAGTCCTCTGTGTTTTCATTAATAATAAGAAAAATGGCGCGCCAAGTAGCATGGTAAAAATACCAATCGGTATTTCAAAGGTTAGTAAAACACGTGAAAAGTTATCAATCATGAGTAGGAAACTACCGCCCAACACCATATTGGCTGGAATACTGTAGCGATGATCTGGTCCCACCAACATTCTCACAATATGCGGCATAAAGAGTCCATATAAACTAATAATGCCAGCAGCAGCCACAGAAGTTGATGTACATACAGTCACTAGTACAATTAAAAGAAGCTGCTCCCAACGCGGATTAACACCCACCGCCTGCGCTTCTTCGGCACCGAGTGCCATTAAGTTTAATCGCCAACGCATTGCAAATAGCCCAGCAAGGCCAATACAAATCGGTAGCACAGCGTATTGAACTTTTTGCCAAGAAGCCTGATGTAAGTTGCCCATGGTCCATTGCACAATGGCTTGCAGTTTAAATGGATCACTTAAGTATTGAATAACTGTAAGTCCTGCCAAGAACAGTCCAGAAACAATCATGCCCGATAAAATTACCATGACTAACGACGTCTGGCTTTCATGTTTTTGATGCGCGAATAAATACGTTAAGCCAACAGCGCACACACCAAAAATAAATGCTGATAGATTTGGCGAAAGCCAACTTAAAGAAAGTGCTAAAGCTGCACCGAACGCCGCACCAGATGAAATACCGAGCACATATGAGTCAACTAAAGGATTACGAAACAATGCCTGTAAACCATTTCCCGCAGTTGCTAACGCAGCTCCCACCATAAAGGTCAGTAAAATTCTGGGTAATCTGACATTGACCAGAATATTTTGCATCAGTCTAAATTGCTCAGCATCAAAATACGGTGTACCAAAAACTGCTTGTACACCCCACCGCAAATAGTCCCATGCACTCAATGTCTGCGTTGGCCCTATGAGCAACGAGATAAAAATCATCACGAACGGTAACGGGTAAAACCAATAATATTTCAGCTTTTCCATATTTATGACACCAACGCTTTGGCAAGTTGCTTACCATACAACTTGGTTAAAATACGCTGTTGTAAAGCACTTACTGGTAAATCGGACTGTTCAGGGTAAATACTGTGATTTAGATAAATCGCCGTAATAATAATTTTGATGGTGTGTGGGTTATATATAAATGCAGGACTCAAATTAAATACCTTTCGGTTTTGTACGGCGCTTAAACCTTGTAATTCTTTTCGTTCATAAATTAGTTTGCGATTGGTATTCCAAAGCACAATATTGTCAGGGTTCCATTCAATTAAAGTCTCGGGGTTTACGTTGGGCTGGTTAGCAGCAGTCTGAACAATGTTGTAAGCACCAGCCAGCTCAATAAAATCATTGGTAATCGACTCCCGTCCTGAAGTAGAAAAAATTCGCCCTCCTGACCATGCATAGTAAATCGATTGTTTATTTGGCTGACGTGCAGTTTTGGCTGCGACTTCTGCCACAATTTCATCAGAGAAGCTTAAAATTTCTTGAGCGCGCTTTTGGGCACCACTAAGAACGGCAATTTCAGATAGCTCTTCTTTCACCTGTTTATAGGTGGCTGACTCCATTACATATACAGCGATGCCAAACTGCCGTAACAGTTCAATCGTTTGAGTCTGTCCGCTTCCTACAATCACTAGATCTGGTTTTAACAACACGAGACTTTCAATATTAGTTGCATTGGCTCCTTGTGAAGGTGCTGCAAGCTGCTTATTGGCAATGCGTTGATCTATTTTTGAATAGGCATTAAATAATAAAGGTTGAATGTATACTTCGGCCGGTATACCAATTACTTTGTCGCCTTGCCCTAGCATATAGAGGCCATCTAAACCCGACTCAAACAGAGAAACGATTCTTTGCGCTGGTTTAGCTACACAGACTTTAGTATTTGTACTATCAAAAACACATATTGAATGGGAAGTTGAGTTTTCTTGAGTTTTTCTATTTTGCTCAGATGAAGAGCATCCGTATAGAATTAATAATGTGAGTATGGGAGCCAACAACCTCATGATGGCCCCAAATGCACAAACATAGTGCAAAATAAAAAGATGTGTTTATTTGGTGCATTTTTCATGTGAAAAAAACACCATAAGTGAGCAAGACTGTTGGAATTATCATTAATACGTTAGCAAATCAAATATTGTGAAGAAGATAATTATGATTAAGCAATAAAAATGCCAGCACTACAAATGAGTTTAAATATGCAGCAGAACGAATCTGCTGCTTTTTTATAAATAAATTAAAATCTACCGATCTTAAGTAAAGCAATAATTACACATGATTCATGCGTTCTAATTCACGAATTAAGCCAGAATGATCAAGCTCACCGTCTCCGGCAGCAAGCATATTTTCGAATAATTGGCTGACTTTTTGGGCAATAGGTAAATTTAACTCAAGTGATTTCGCATAGCTAACGGCTGTATGAATGTCTTTATGCTGGTTTCGAGCTGTACCTCCCGGTTTAAAATCTCGATTTAACATGCGTTCGCCATGCTGTTGCAAAATCGGAGAATCTGCAAAACCGCCTGTTAATGCTTGTTTTAGTTTTATCGGGTCAGCTCCTGCTTTACTGGCAAGCAATAAACCCTCACTCACGGTTGCAATGGTAGATGCGACTATCATTTGATTGACGAGTTTTGCCAGCATTCCACAGCCAGCATCTCCAACTAAAATTGGTCGTCCCATGACAGATAGAACATGTTCAGCATGTGAGAATGTTTGAGCATCGCCACCTACCATAATTGCCAGACTTGCATTTTGAGCACCTTTTTCACCGCCAGAAACAGGTGCATCCAAATATCTAAGTCCGTTTTCTTTACATTTTTCACTTTGGTTTTTTGCAACTTCAACCGGTATTGAACTCATCACAATGACCGTGCTTTCAGGTTTTAGCTGTGAAATTGCACCATTTTCTTGAAATAAAATTTCATTACAGGTTTTTCCATCACTGAGCATACAAATCAGAAACTCTACATCTTTTCCGACTTGTGCAAGTTCACTACAAACATGTGCACCCGCTTCTTTTAAACTTTCTGCTTTAGATGAAGTTCGATTCCAGACCTTAACTTGATGGCCAGCTTTTAATAAATTCATGGCCATTGGCATTCCCATAATGCCAGTTCCAACAAAACCAATTCGAGCCATTATTTCATCTCCGTAGCAGTCCGCACTTTAAGTCGCTGTTGTTCTACTTTTAGGCTATCAGACTTTAACTTTGCCAAAAGCAGTAACCCAAAACCGCCCATGGCAACAAATCCTGCAATGGCAAGGAACGCTACTGTATAGGTGCCCGTGGTGGTATATAAATAGCCTGTTAAATATGGACCAGTAAAACCACTTAAATTACCTACAGAGTTAATTAAGCCAATACCGGCTGCAGCGCCCACTCCTGTTAGAGTCTGCCCAGGGATAGTCCAGAAGATATTAATCGCACTAAATACACCGATTGCGAGCAGAATAAAGCCCACAATAATTGCCCACGGTTGATTCACAATCAAAGCAATCGCAATTGCGAAAGCCGCCATGAGTGCAGCACAAGCACCATGTTTATAACGCTCTTGTTTACGGTCAGAACGGCGGCTCCATAAAACCATTCCAACCGCCGCAAATGCATATGGAATAGCAGTGAGTAAGCCATTTTGGATAAGGCTGATTTGCATACCAAAGGTATTACGGAACGACTCTAAAACACTTGGCAAGAAGAAGAACATCGCATTTGAACCAGACGTAATTCCAAAATAAACAATTGCCATAATCCACACTAAAGGATTTTTAAACACTTGTTTAATGAGTTCGCCTTTTGTTAAAGCAGCATCGGCAGATTGCTGTTTTTCTCGTTCTTCACGCTCTAGCGTATTCATGAGCCATTGGCGCTGCTCAGCTGTTAACCACTGTGCTTCTTTTGGGTTATTGGTTAAATATTTTAGACAGATTAATCCTAAAATAATGGAAGGAATCCCTTCTAAAATATACATTAAACGCCAGCCTTCATAGCCAATGGTATTGCCCCATTGCATAAGGCCGACCGAAATTGGCGCTCCAATAATTTGGGCAATTGGTAACCCTAAATAGAAAGTCGCGAAGACACGGGCACGATATTTAGCAGGAAACCATAAGGTTAAATAAAAAATAACCCCCGGAAAGAAACCCGCTTCTGCAATACCCAGTAAAAACCGTAAAATAATAAATTGGGTACCACTATGGATAAATCCCATAAGCCCGGCAATAATTCCCCAAGTAATCATGATTCGGGCAATCCAAATCCGTGCACCAAACCGATGAAGTAAAACGTTACTCGGTACTTCTGCAATAAAGTAACCCAAGAAAAATACACCCGCACCTAAGCCAAAAATAGTTTGGGTAATTCCAATTGCATCATTCATATGTAGCGCAGCAAAACCAATATTGGTTCTGTCCAGAAAAGCCATAATGAATAAAATAATAAGAAACGGGATAATGCGACTTGAAATACGTTTAATTGTCTGCTCTTCGAGAGCAGTGACATTTTTGATATCTTCCATAATAACTCTCACATGAATTGGCGATCACTGCCATTAATTTTGGGTATCTTCTATATGTGCCTGAATGATGCTTTCAAAATTCTCATCTGCTTGGAAACCTAAAGATTCGGCATATTCGGCTTTCACTTGAACCGGCCAACTTTGAACAATCCTTTGAATCGTTTTATCTTCTTGCCACTGCACTAAATCAGTTACTTGTTTACCGGCAACTTTTTCAAGAGCCTCAAGCATTTGCTTAACGGTAACGGTCAATCCCGGTAAAGGAATAATTCGGTTATCTTGGAGTGCCTCTGACGAAATTGACGCAGCCTTAATCATTGACTCAACACAGCGTCTTGGTGAAGTAATGAAAACCGGAGTATCTGGTGGGACTGGACAAACAGCCGTTTCACCTTTTAAAGGCTCGCGGATAATTGAACTAAAAAATGTAGATGCGGCTTTATTAGGCTTACCCGGACGAACCACAATCGTCGGTAATCTTAAAACACGCCCATCAATAAAGCCTTTACGCGAATAATCTGAAACGAGCAATTCTCCTACTGCTTTTTGCATACCGTAAGAGGACTTTGGTGTAACCACCGTATCATCTGTTACAACTTCTGGTAATTGACCACCAAATACAGCGCAGCCACTCGCAAAAATGACTCGAGGCATTGTTTGTTTTTTTCTTAATTCTTCTAATAAATTTAAAAGGCCATAAAGGTTTACATCCATTCCCAAGTCAAAATCAGCCTCTGCTGCCGAACTCACCACAGCAGCCAAGTGCCAAACAACATCAATATTTTCTGTGATGTTTGCGACTGTGGTTTTGTCGGTAATATCCCCTACAATCACCTCAATCTTAGGGTCTTGCGGTAAATCATCACCAGCAAATGCATCAAACAAAATAATTTTATCGATAGGCTTAGCTTGATTAGCGTCTAAAGTTAGGCTTCCGGTTTTTAAAATCTCTTTGGCAATTTGCTTTCCAATAAAACCCGTGCCACCAGTAATTAACACATTCATACAGGGATCCTTTCCTAATTCTTATTCACTTAAAGATTTTTAATCATCATGAATTAAACGATAAGGAGTCCCTGCAATAATTTCCAATGAATAATTTCTAAATATTGATAACTTTTTAATATCAGTTTTATGATAAAACATTAGCTAAATTAAGTAAGCTTTCTTTTAATTTAAAAGCCCCAAGTCTTCTATGACTTGAGGCTGAGGACTTTACTTACGTTTTGCATTTTTAAGTAAAATATTAATAAATGCTGCGGCTATATCAGACACTGGTTCATCTTTACGTGTCAAAATTCCATAATCTTGAGCATCTAAAATCAGGTCTGTTTCTAAAATCTGTAGTTGTCCTTCTTTCACCTGATCAATTACCATTGCTTCTGGCAACATGCCCACCATAGGTGCGCCTTTTAAGATCTGTAAAAAGGTCTGCATCGACATGGTATTTACCGTATTTAAAGGAATTTTGACTTTAGCTCGGGCGAATGCACCTTCCATACGCTCCCGAATGGGTGTGCCTTTAGGATAAAGTACCCACGGCCATTTTAATAATTCTTCTAATGTACAAAACTTTTTCTGGGCACATGGGTGCGCATTATTGACAACAATACAGAAAGGTTCAGGGCCTAAAGGCTGGAAATCAAAAAACTGGCTTTGCGTAACATCGGTAAAACGGCCTATGGCTAAATCTAGAGTATGTTCACTCAACATTTCCATTAAATGGTCACTGGTCTGTTCAACAACATCGATAGAAAGTAGCGGCCATTGTTTCTTAATTTCGATAATTGAGTTTGGAATTACCACTGCGGTTGCTGCAAATATTCCCCCTACTTTTAAAAACCCATGTCCACCCAACCGTAAAATCTCGATGTCTTCGACAAAATGTTTTGCGTCATTCAAAACCCGCTGTGCATAACGAATGACATGTTCACCCAATGCGGTTACGGGCATATTTCGGGGCAGTCGCTCAAAGACCTGAAACCCAAGAAGGCCCTCAATTTCCTTTAGCATTTTACTTACAGCAGGTTGACTTAAATTCATCTGCTCGGCAGCCAAATGCATGTTATTGGTTCGAGCTAACGTCTCTAATAAAACCAAGTGCTTGAATTTAAGCCAGTTATTTAAACTTGAGTAAGTCAAATCTGCCATTTTTAAAATTCCTTTTTGATAACCACAAGTTATTAATAATTAAATTATTACGATTGGTGTTTATTAAATAAGAAACATATCATGATTTCAAATAAAAGAAGGAAGCTTTAAATGAACTTTACGTTAAATTCCCAGAACTCATTACCAGATGATGCAACTCAAGGATGCTTAATTGGCCGCGCGTGGATTCCAAGTCAAATTTCGGGGCCATCCGCTATTATTTTAAGAGGCAATCAAGTTTTTGATATCTCGGAAAAATTTCATACTATTTCCGAATTACTTGAAAGCGGTGATCCTTTAAAAGCTTTATCTGAAATTGAAGGAAGACGAGTTGGTTCAATTGATGAGTTATTTGCCAATACTGTCGCCGAGCCAGATACCAACAAGGCATACTTTTTAGCCCCAATTGATTTACAAGTAATTAAAGCAGCAGGTGTTACCTTTGCTGCAAGCATGTTAGAACGTGTGATTGAAGAACAAGCCGGTGGCGATGCACAAAAAGCTCAATCGATTCGTGAAGTTGTACAAGGCGTAATCGGTGATAATTTAAAAACAATCGAACCCGGTTCTGAAAAAGCGCTACAACTCAAAGAATATTTAATCGAACAAAAAATGTGGTCTCAATATCTTGAGGTGGGTATTGGTACAGATGCCGAGATTTTTACTAAAGCCCCTGTTTTAGCAGCTGTAGGCACAGGACAAAATATTGGTATTCATCCAAAGTCTGAATGGAATAATCCAGAGCCGGAAGTCGTATTAGTTGCCAATAGCCAAGGTAAAATTTTAGGCGCGACTTTAGGTAACGATGTGAATTTACGGGACTTTGAAGGCCGTAGTGCCTTACTGTTGAGTAAAGCGAAAGATAACAATGCATCTTGTGCGATTGGCCCATTTATTCGACTTTTTGACCATACTTTTACTTTAAATGATATTCGTACTTGCGATGTTGAACTGCAAATTCAAGGCACCGATAACTTTGTGTTAAATGGTGTGAGTTCTATGTCGCAAATTAGCCGAGATCCTGAAGATTTAATTCAACAAACTCTTAATGAAAACCATCAATATCCAGACGGTTTTGTTTTGTTCTTGGGTACTTTATTTGCACCTACTCAAGATCGAGAACAAGCTGGGGCTGGCTTTACCCATAAAGTCGGAGATGTCGTCCGTATTCATTCACCTAAACTTGGTACTTTGTACAACACGGTTATGACCAGTGACAAAGCAACGCCGTGGAATTTTGGAATAAATGCTTTGATGCGTAATTTGAAGCAGCGTGAATTACTATAATTTTCACGTATTATCGATCGATTGAATTGCAAGATTCATCTCGTAAATAAACTAAATTTCAAAAAGTATGAGTGAAAGGATCAAAAAATGAATGATCAAAATAAACGGATTTTTTTACGTAGCCAAGAATGGTTTGATGATCCTGAACATGCCGACATGACCGCTTTATATGTTGAGCGTTACATGAATTATGGTTTGACCCGTGCCGAGTTACAATCAGGTCGCCCGATCATTGGAATTGCACAAACGGGGAGTGATTTGACCCCATGTAACCGTCATCACAAAGAACTTGCTGAACGCGTTAAAGCGGGTATTCGAGACGCAGGCGGTATTCCAATGGAATTCCCCGTCCACCCGATTGCAGAACAAACCCGTCGTCCAACTGCTGCACTTGACCGAAACTTGGCCTATTTAGGTTTGGTTGAAATCTTGCATGGTTATCCGCTTGATGGTGTGGTGCTGACCACTGGCTGCGACAAAACTACTCCTGCATGTTTAATGGCAGCAGCCACAACAGATATACCTGCAATTGTGTTGTCTGGTGGGCCAATGCTAGATGGTCATTTTAAAGGTGAATTAATTGGCTCCGGCACTGTGCTTTGGCATGCGCGTAATTTACTTGCGACTGGTGAAATTGACTATGAAGGGTTCATGGAAATGACCACTTCTGCTTCACCTTCGGTCGGGCATTGCAACACCATGGGCACTGCACTTTCTATGAATGCATTAGCAGAAGCATTGGGTATGTCTTTACCGACATGTGCAAGCATTCCGGCACCTTATCGCGAACGTGGGCAAATGGCCTATATGACCGGTAAAAGAATATGTGAAATGGTTCTAGAAGATTTACGCCCATCTAAAATCATGAACAAACAATCATTTGAAAATGCCATAGCGGTAGCCTCAGCATTAGGTGCATCAAGTAACTGCCCTCCTCATTTAATTGCAATTGCTCGTCATATGGGCATTGAGCTGAGTTTAGAAGACTGGCAACGCGTTGGAGAAAACATTCCGCTCATTGTGAACTGCATGCCGGCGGG